>CASFWS010000086.1 GCA_949298295.1 uncultured Bacillota bacterium
AAAAGGCTTTTCCATTGTTCCTTCCTCGTCTTTGCCTCTTCCCGACGGGATAAGAGAAGCTCGAGTTCGTCGACCCCGGCGAAGAGGAGCTCGTAGACGTACCACATGAGGAAGGCAAAGCCGACGTAGACGAGATAGAAGGAAAGAAGGTAGACGGGGTGGATGAGGAAAGTCCTCCCCTGAAGGACGAAAGAGAAGGAGAACTCGTAGATCTTCTTGGCCCAGTCCCCGATCTGAGAGGGGACGTAGTCGCTATTGAGGAAGAAGAAGTCGACGTCGTAGCCGTAGGCTGTGCCGACGGTATTGACGATAAGGCAAAGGAGGAAATAGGCCAAGAAGCCGATCATCGAGTAGAGGAAGTACTTCATCTTCGGCCGGGGATAGATCCCAAGGAGGACGATGAGGACCGGCATGAAGAAGGCGTAGAGGTGATTGATGAAGAACTCGACGATCGGAAGGGAGAAGGCTCCGTAAGTCGGGAAGGCGGCACTATCGACGTAATTGGGCATGAGGAGGGCGATGAAGGCCCCGATGACGTTCACGAACATCGTGAAGTAGAACACCTTCGTCGTCTTGAAGGTAAGGACCAAAGGTATGACATACATCGCCGTGCAGCAAAGGTGGAGTGGGATCGTCTCGAGGTTCGTCCAGATGTTCCATCTTAGCCCCCCGATGTAGCCGAAGAAGGCCATGTACGAAACGTAGGCCAATAGGGCCCGGCGATGGGCCACGTCGAAGGGGCGGAGCAAAAAGAAATAGGCCGTCGGGAGGAGGAAGGAAAGATAGACGAGGAGCCGGTGGGTGAGGTTAAGGTCCTCGGGGACCGGAAGGAAGCTCACCCTACTCCCGAAGAAAACCTCGAGTGAATAGCTGTTCGGAAGGGAAAGAAGGACGACGGCCGCGAGAAGGACATAGGGGACAACGAGGCCTTTTCCTACCTTCTTCCCTTCGCCCTCGAGGAAGGAGGAGGCGGAAAGAAGGAAGAGGATGGCTAGCTCGATCCCGACGAGAGGGAGACGGAAAGAGTAGGGATCAAAGAGGGCTCCCCCGCTTCCGAGGACGTCCCCGGCAATTCCCTGAATGATGAAGGGGGAAAGGGCAAAGGAAAGGAAGGCAAGAGGGGTAAGCCCGTACTTCCTTACCTCGTAGAAAAAGCGGGACGGGAGGAAGGAGGCGATACAGGCAAGCATCGCCGCGGCTTGGAAAAGAAGAATCCCAGCCATCCCGAAGAAGACGGCGGCCGGGGCCAAAAAGGAACTCGAGGAGAGCCCATCAAGGGTCGCGAAGTAGTCGCTTCCCCCTTCGTAATGGGTGAGGTAAAGGAGGAAAAGAAGGACGGCGAGGACTTTCCGGAGGAAAGGCCAAAGATGCTCTTTTTCGAGGGTTTTCTTCCAAAAGAGGGCGCTTTTGCCGGTCCTTTTGATGCGAAGGGCGCCCTCTCCCCGGTAAAGGAAGCGGAGGAAGCAAAAGCCCCCGGCAAGTAGAAGGAGGGAGAAGGCAAAGGCGAGGAAGAAGGAAGTCGCCCCGGGGTAGAAACCGGCGAGGATAAAGGACGCCAGGAGGACGAGGAAAAGCCCTCCGAGGAGGGCGGATAATAACGGTTTTTCCTTGAGGAAGTTCAGAATCATGCCGCGAGGTAATCGCCGAGGCCGAAGACGACCGAGTAGGCAGCGCTCCCTTGATAGGACACCGCCTTCTCGAGGGCGGAGTCGATTCCGCCCGGGAGGCTCGGCTTGGCCCCGAAGAGGTAGGATAGCCCGAGGTAGTCGCTAGAAAGCTTCGATCCGTCGGCCTCCTCGACAGCGCTAAAGTCCCCGCCGGCGAAAATGTTCGTGAGAAGGCTCGTCAAATCGGCGGCCATGTAGCTCGCGAAATCCTCCGGGGTGAGGGAGAAGGGGGCGAAGAAATAGGGGGCGCCAGCTTCGTCATAGGTCATCATCCCGGCCGTCAGGTAATCGGTGAGGAAGCCGGCCCCGTAATGGGTTCCGGTGAGGACCGGGAGGAGGGACAGGAGGCTCAAAGGATTGGAGGGATCATAGGAAGCGATGGCTTCGGCGAATTCCTCTTCTCCGTCCCGGTAGTCGGTGTAGGCCTTTCCGCCGATGATGACGCTAGCGTCCATCCCCGGCTCAAGAGCCCCGGCTGCCTCCATGTCGCAGTTCATCGTAAGGGCAACGGCATTGATTCTTTCGGCCCCGTCGATCGTCTCGAAAAGGGTCTTCCCGAAGCTATGGAGAGTATCGCTAGCCATCGGCTTGAGGACGCTTTGGAAGAGGGGCCCGATCCCGTAAAGATCGAACCAGCCGCCCTGCCCCGTCACGTAGTTGAGAAGCTGGCTCGCTTCGTCGACGATGACGTCGCTCCCCCGGAGGTAGGCGCTCGCGCCTTTTTCCTCGAGGTCGGCCCATTTCCCGCTCACGGCCGGGTCAGCCTTCGTCGGGATGGCTTGGTTGATGAAAAGGAAGCCGCCGGCATTTTCGAGGATCGAGTCGGAAACCTCGATGAGGGAATCGCTGTAGTTGAATAGCATCGAGGAGAAGCAATCGCTCATCCGCGTTTCCTCGATATGGACCTCGGGCCGGTTCCCGCCCCGGGCGATGACCTCGTTGATTGAGGAGGGGCCGCTATTGACGAGGACGGTGAAGAAATGCTGGATCCGGCAGTTGACGAAACTCATCCTCGAGGCTTGCTTGGCGAAGAGGATCCCGCCGGCCAAGGTGTCGTCGCTCGGGTCATCAGGCGTAAGCTTCCAGTCCTCGACCTGGTCGCTGCTCACCCCTTGGTTCCCGTAGGCCGCGAGGTCGACGAAGGAAATCTCGTAGTCCCGCTCGGGGCTAAGGGCCGTCTCGCTCCCGAAAAGGCAAGCGTGGGTCGAAATGGCCCCGGTCGAGGCATCGGGAAGGGTCGGAGTCCCGCTCGAGCTGGCCTCGCTAACGACGTAAGGGAAGGTCGTCCCGAGGGAAATCTGGTTGTAGTTTCCGTAGATGGCCGCCGTCGCCGCGAGATTATCTCCCGGCTCATGACGGTAGACGTAGCTCCAGTCCTTGAGGGTCCCGTAGACGGAAGGATCGGCCTTCTCGTCGGCCTCGCTCCAAAGGAGGATAGAAGGGAGGTCTTCCTTCTCGATGACGAGGTCGGAGTAGATGACGAGCTCGTCGAAGGAAGTCCCGGCGCCTACCCCTTCCCCGAGGATCTCTTCCTTGAGGGCGAGGTAGCTCTCGTCAGAATGGACGTTATCGAAGAGGACGAGTTCTTTGGCCGCGGTGACGTTATAGGCCCCGTCGACGATCGTGATCTGATGTTCGAGATCCCCAAGCAAGGTCCCTTCGAGGGAGAAAGTGAGGACGACGTCCCGGGGAAGAGAGGAGTCTAGCTCGTTACGGAAATCGACGAGCCCCTCGCTTTTCAAACGGGAAAGGGCGACCTCGTCGAAGTAATCGGAAAGAAGAAGGGCATTGCCCTCATTATCGGAAAGGGTCACCTCGGCCCCGGAAGGGAGGCCGCTATAGGTCGAGGGATCCATCGTGATAAGGTCGAGGACGGTGACCGTCGGGGCAAGGCTTACCTCATTGGCCGTCCCGATCCGGAAAACCCCCTCCCCGGACATGAAGTCGGAAGTCCCGGGCTCTTTCGAGGCCTGGCCCTTCCTTGAGAGGTAGTTGAGATAGGCGCGGTTGCGCTCCCAGCTGGTGACGACTTCGCTTTCCTCGGCGGAGGAAGAGCCGCTAGAGGAAGAAGAGCCTTCGCTCGAGGAGGCGCTATCAGATGATGAGGGCCCGCTCGAAGAACCCTCGGAAGAAGATGTCTCCTCGGAAGTGTGGGTTTCCCCGCAGCCGGCGAGGGCAAGCGCGAGGGAGAGGAGCAGAACGGCAGTCAGTTTGCTTTTCATATCCATCCATCCTTTCGGAAATCCCGGGTAATTTACCTTAAGGTAAACCTCTTTTCAATGCCGGGAGAGAAAGGGGACAACGAAAAAAGGGCGGATTTTGGACAATCCGCCCGGCTTTTGCGGGGGTTAACGCCTTTTCCCTTCCCTTTCCAAGGTGTCGGCCTGAGCCATCTTCTGGTCGATGACGGCATCGAGGAGGGCGAGCCCAGCCCCGAAGGGACAGACGAGGAGGAAGGCGACGTTCCCCCCTTGGGAGAGGATGGTGATGCTCGAGGCAAGGCCGACGGCAAGGGCGGCAAGGTCGATGAGGATGATGGCTTTCCAGCTCTTCTCCTTCGGAAGGAAGAAGAGGCCCCGCACGAGGCTCAGGAAGGCGCTTAGGGCAAGGAAGGCGAGCATGAGGTAGAGGAGAAGGTCACCGTTGGCTTCGTAGCTTCCGAAGAAAGAAAAGAAGTCGACGAGGCTATTGGGCCCTTGGAGGCAAGGAATCCAAGGGGTCGCGAGGGGAACGGCGATCCCAAGGAGCGTCGTGAAGAAAACGAAAAGCTGGCGGTTATTCACTAGTACCCGCTTTCCTGGCGCTTGTAGTTCACGGCCAGTTTCTTCTTATAGGCCTCCACCGCTTCCTCGGGGCGATAGCCGAGAAGGGGGAGGATGTTGAGGAAGCTACCGAAGGCCCGGGCGTAGTTATGGGCCTCGTAATGGTCGAGCAAATCGAAGGCAAGGCCGTAGGTCTGGAGGATCTGGCGGGTCAGCTCGCCTTGGTCGTCCCGGAAATGGTGGGTGTAGTTCTCGACCCCGAGGGGAATCCCGAGGGAGAGGAAGAAATGGAGGGCGTCGCTATATTCGTCGAGGACGACTTCCTTCGGGGAGGGGCCTTTGTTCGACCAGTACTTGAAGCAACGGGTCTCGTTGGCCAGCTCCCCGAGCTCGACGAGGAGGGCAAGCACCCGCCGCTCATGGGTCGATGGATAATCGACCCCGTGATGGCAGTGAATGTCCTCGTCAAGGGCAGCTTGGAGGGCGAATAGCGGCGTCAAATCGAGGGAAAGGTCGTTCATTTGCCGTCGCTATAGCACGCGGTAAGGTGCCAGATGTCGCGGTTGTATTCGGCGATCGTCCGATCGCTCGAGAAGAAGCCGGAACTCGCGATGTTA
>CASFWS010000087.1 GCA_949298295.1 uncultured Bacillota bacterium
CACGGAGAAAGGCGCCCAGAACCTCCTCGATGCCTTCACGACCTACCGCTCGGCGATTACCCCGGCCGCCCCGGAAACGGCTGCCGCCCTCCTTGCCGCCGGCGAAGTCGCCGGCATCGTCACCTCCCCGTTCCTCTACCAGACCCTCGCCAATAGCATCGGCGAGGAAAACGTCGGCCTCCACAAGCTTCCGACCATCAACGGGGAAGAGATGCGTCCCTTCTCCGGCTACAAGGAGTACGTCGTCTCGACCTACAGCAGCCAGCCGGCCCTTGCCCAGATGTTTGCCAACTACATCGTGAACCCGGATAGCCAGATCCAGCGGATGCTCGACCTCAACTACCTCCCGACCCGTTACGACGGGGACGTCAACGAGTTCCTTGGAGAGAACGAGATCCTCGAGGTCTACCAAGAATCCTACGACCTCTCCAAGCCGATGCCGACGATTGAGCAGATGGGCTACTACTGGTCGCCGATGATCAACTTCTGCGAGCAGATGTGGAACGCCGGGACCGCCCTTACCCTCGACCAAGTCAAAACGGGCCTCCAGGAAGTCGAAGACACGATCAAAGGCAACGACTGATGAAGCAGGAAGCCGTTAAGACATATCGGCCCACGAGCTTCGCCGAACGCGTCGCCTCCTCCTTCCGCTCCTGGAAGGAAACCTTCAAGGCGACCGACGGCCTCGGGAAGGCGGGGATGCTCGTCAATCTCCCCCTTCCCGGCCTCGGCACCGCTCTCCTCGGCCGCTTGGAGAAAGGCCTTCTCGCCTTCCTTGCCTATTTCTTCGTCTTCTTCCTCGCCGTCTACGTCGGAATCCAAAGGGGAAGCGGGGTCCAGCTCGATTCCTTCTCCCTGGCCATTCTCTATCTCGTTTTGGTTTTGGCCCTGGCCTTCATGTTCGTCTCGGCCTTCCTTACCTCGATCGAGAAGGGGCGGGAACGGGCCCTCGATCCGCATCGCTACTACCTCGAAAGCATCTTCCAACGCGGCTTCTCCTCCCTTGCCAAGGGAGTCAGGAAATACTTTGCCGATTACCGGGAGGCCTATGAAAAGGGGAACAAGAAGGAACAGACGCTCCTCCTTTCTTCCTGGTTCATCATGGGGGTGAGCGAACTCGGCTACCGCCAGTTCGTCCGGGGTCTCGTCTACCTTCTTTCGGAAGCCGGGGTCCTCATCTATCTAATCCTCCGCGGTTTCTACGACATCGGGGTCCTCGTTCAATTGAACGTCCTTTCTTCCCCGAACGGGGCCTTCGTCTACGGCATCATCGCCATCTTCCTCGTCGTCTATCTCGCCTTCGCCTATTTCTCCCACCTGAAGGCGTCCCTCGCCCTTACGAAGGCCGAGCAAAAGGGCAAAGCGGAGACGCCGCGCGGAGAGCTTTCCTCCCTCATCAACGACCGTTTCTCGGTCGTCGGGCTCACGATCCCGGTCCTCGGGGCCATCGCCTTCACCATCATCCCGATTACCTTCATGATCCTCACGGCCTTCACCAACTATTCCCTTACGACGGTGAACGGCTACGACAACTATTCGCCCCATCTAGGGATTCCCCTTCATTGGAGCGGCCTCGAGGCCTTCGAGCGGCTCTTCGCCAATAGTTCCTCCCTCGTCGACATGGTCAACGTCTTCGGCTGGACGATCGTCTGGGCGAGCGTGGCGACCTTCACCTGCTACTTCGGCGGCCTCATCTTGGCCCTATTGCTCAACAAGAAAGCCGTCAAGGGCAAGGTCGTCTACCGCTCGATCTTCGTCGTGGCGATGGCCCTTCCCCAGTTCGTCTCCCTCCTCGTCGTCCGTTCGATGTTCGAGCGTTACGGCATCGTGAACAACATCCTCATGAACCTCGGCTGGATAACCGAGCGCTTCGACTTCTGGGCCGACGGGACGTGGGCCAAACTCCTCATCCTCCTCGTCAACATGTGGGTCGGCATTCCCTATTACATGCTTCTTATGAGCGGCCTTCTTCTCAACATCCCGAAGGATCAATACGAGGCCGCGGACATCGAAGGGGCGACCGGTTGGCAGAAGTTCACCTCTATCACCTTCCCGGAAATCTTCTTCATGACGACCCCGGTCCTCATCACGAGCTTCGTCAACAACATCAACAACTTCAACGTCATCTGGTTCCTGACCGGAGGAGGCACCGTCTCGACGATTTCGGGAACGGCAGGGAATACCGACATCTTGATCACCTGGCTTTACAAGCTGACCTTCCAGGCCGGGGCGGCTCCCGACTATAACCTCGCGGCCGTCGTCGGGATCATCATGTTCGTCATCTCGGCTACCTGCTCCCTTGTCATCTTCCAGCGCTCGAAGGCCTATAGGGCCGAGGAGGAATACCGCTAATGGCTAGCAAAGTGGCATCAAGGAAGGAAACGTCCCTCCGCCGGAGCCGGATCGTCGATGCGGTCTGGAGTAACGCCCTCGTCATTCTCCTAGCCGTCCTTTGGCTCATCCCGGTCATCTACGTCATCCTCTTCTCCTTCAGCGACCAGAGGACCTTCATCCTGGCCGACAGCATCCTTCCGACCGGCTATACCATCGACAACTACATCCGCATCTTTACCGAGGAAGACCGGATCATCATGTTCCCCCATTGGTACGGGAACACCTTGATTCTCTCCCTCTGCAACTGCCTCCTCGTCACCTTCTTCACCGTCCTCACGGCTTTCATCCTCTCCCGTTTCCGGTTCAAGGGGAGAAAGGCCCTTATGAACATCACGATGGTCCTCGGGATGTTCCCGGGGTTCATGTCGATGGTGGCGGTTTACCTTATCCTCAGCCTCCTCGGGCTCCTTGGCTCCTACTGGGCGATGCTCGTCTATTGGGTAGCTGGAGCGGGGCTCGGCTACTTCGTGACGAAAGGCTATTTCGACACCATTTCCAATGACATCGACGAGGCCGCCAAGCTCGACGGAGCCTCCCAAGCTCGTCTCTTCTTCCAGATATACATCCCCTTGGCCAAGCCGGTCATCATCTACACGGCCCTCATGGCCTTCATGAGTCCCTGGGCCGATTACATCCTTTCCTCGATCGTCATTTCGAGCAACGAGGCCCGGACGATCGGCTACGGCCTTTATAACCTCATGACTCCCGACAACATCAACATCTACTTCACCCGCTTCTGCGCGGCCAGCGTCATCGTCGCCGTGCCGATCGTGGCCCTCTACATTGGCCTTCAGCGCTTCTTCGTCGCCGGGATCGCGGCGGGGGCCGTCAAGGGGTAAAGCCATGAAAAAAGCTTGTTTGTTCCTCTTTCCTCTTTTGGCCCTAGCTTCCTGCGGGGGTTTGAGCGAAAGTTCCTCGGGCGGGGAGACGGCCTCTTCAAGCGAGGCTCCCTCTTCCGAGGTCGCTTCCTCCTCGGAAGGAGACGCCTCTTCGTCCTCTTCGAGCCAAGTATCGCTGCAAAAAGCCCTCAAAATAGACGATATCGACAATATCCTCGTCTATTATGGCCTCCTTGACGGTTCTGCGCCCTTCGCGCCGGTCGCCCCGGTCGTGAGAGACGAAGAGGGGAATTCCGTCCCCCTCGATGAGGTGTCCTTCTCCTACGAAGGGGATGATATCCGTTACGAAAACGGCGGCTTCATCGGCCTTCGGGGCGGCACTTCGACCGAAGTGACGGCCACCTCGAAGGACGGGGCAACCGGGACTTTCGAGGTTAGCGTCTATAACCGGGACTACCGGGAAAGGCACGAAGAGGCAGCCCTCGAGGAAGGGTGGTACGGGGACGTCGACATCGATCCCGTCGCTTCCCTCGATGAAGGCTTTGCAAGCGGCATCGACATTTCCTCCTCGCTATCCATCTATGAATCGTGCGGGAGGTACTACGGCGCCTTCTACAACGAAATCGGGGAGGAGCAGTCCCTCTTCCAGATCCTTGCCGATAACGGAGTTAACTGGGTCCGGCTTCGCCTCTGGGTCGATCCCTACAATTACACCCTCCTCGACGAAGACGGGAACCCGACGCCCTACGGCGGCGGCATCTGCGATTATGACCACGTTGAATGGATGGCTCATGAAGCCAAGATGGCGGGGCTAAGTGTCCTCCTCGACTTCCATTACAGCGACTTCTACACCGACCCAAGTAACCAAGTCATCCCGAAGGCTTGGGCCGAGATTGCGACGGCCGGCGAAATGGGGGAACAGATTTACGAATATACGAAATCGACCCTCGAAAGTTTGAAGGAGGCCGACGCCCTTCCCTCTGCCGTCGCCCTCGGCAACGAGACGACGACAGGGATGCTTACCCAGCTTCCGGGGGCCGACGGGGCGGCCCTTACGGGCGATAACCCCGGCTACATCACCGGGAAAAGAAGCGCTCCCTCGAGCGTTGCCGGAACCGCCTATAGCGACAACTTCCGCCTTTACCTCCAAAAGGCGAATCAAGCCGTCAAGGACGTCGACGCGGATATCCTCACGATGGTCCACATGGCCCGGGGCCTTACGGCGACCGACAATATCATCGGCTACTTCGAGGACCTTTCCGCCATCGACTTCGACATCGTCGGCCTTTCGGGCTACGTCTACTATCAATGGCAAAACCCCTCGACCCTCCGAAAGGCCCTTGGCGAGATTGCCTCGGCCTTCCCAAGCAAGATGATCTCGATTGCCGAGCATAGCTACGGCTTCACCTACGAAGCCGACGCCCAAGGCAGCTTCACTTTCTCCGACTACCCTGATTCGGTGGCCGGACCCGTGAGTTCCTACGAGGTTTCGATCCAAGGCCAAGCCGAGTGCATCCGCGACGTCACGGAAGCCGTCTCCGACCTCGAAAACGGCTGGGGCGCCTTCTATTGGGAAGGGGCTTGGCGGATTCGGGCCGGGTGCGGCTGGGCCGATAGTCGCTCGAAGAACTCCTGGGCCAACCAAGGCCTCTTCTCCTACGACGGCAAGGCGCTCGGAAGCCTTCGGGCCTATTCCCTGATATATTTTCCTCTTCCCTCGCCACCTAGAATGTAACCGCTTTCCCAAAAGCAGAAAGGCTATTATGAAAAAGAACGTTCTTGCGCTTCTTCTACCATCTCTCCTCGTTCTCGCCGCTTGCGGCGGAACCTCCTCTTCCTCCTCCGAAGAAGCTTCGTCTCCGACCTCCTCGGAAGAAGTCTCTTCCTCGAGCGAGGAAACCCTTCCTCCGGCTTCCTCTTCCTCTTCGGGCGAAGAAATCCCCGACTCCTCTACGAGCGAAGAGGATAGCGAACCGGTCATCGTCATCCCGACGGTGACCCCGACCATCCACCTTACCATCGATGGCATCACGGTCCTTGAGGAAAACGGCATCTACATCGGCTCGCCGAACATCGAAGGGGCGAGCGCCGAGGTCTGGGGATATGCCGAAGCGACGCTCGAGACCGACGGGACCTATTCCTACACCTTCCCGGAGACCGAGATCGAGCAATACATCGTCTTCCAGGTCTATGTCCAGAACAAGGAAGGCGGGGATTGGTCCGGCGTCCTTTGCGACGAATGCGCCGGGAACAAGGACATCCAGGTCCTGACCGAGGAAGGGGTCAACGATTACGACGTGACCGTCACCTTCTCCTCCCAGCCCGATTCGAGCAACGTCGTTAGTGACGTCACCTTCACCCTCACGGCCAGCGACGCTGAAGGGAACCCGATCGACGAGGAAGGCCTCTACATCGTCGCTTACGATTCGATCAATCGCGGCGGTTCCGAGACCGTTTGGAACAATGAAGGCAACGGCGTCTACTCCTATATCTACGAAAGCATCCCGGTGGGGGCCTTCACCATCAACCCCTATCTCGAGGCGACCAACGACATCACCAAGATCACCTGGAACAAATCCGACACCCTCGGGTCGGCCGGATATCACTTTGACATCGTCTCCGGTGTGAACGAATATAACTTCGCGGCAACCTGGACGAACATTCCGACCCCTTCGACCGGGGAAGGCTACGAGGTAAG
>CASFWS010000088.1 GCA_949298295.1 uncultured Bacillota bacterium
AAACGTAGTAGGAAGACGTAATATAACGGCATCGTCATCCCGTTTTTCCCGAGCAAAAGGCCGGTTCCCAAATGGAAACCGGCTTTGCCAATCAAAGTCTATTGCTCCGAGGTGCCTTCCTTCGGTTTTTTCCGGCTTTCGTAGAGATAGAAGAGGAAGGCCATGGCCACCCCAACGGCGAAGAGGCCGAGGCCGAGGCCGAGATCGAGCCAGTTGAGCGACCCGCTCCCGGACCATTCCCAGTAGCAGTCAAAGGCTTCCGGCGAGACAACCATCGAGACGATGGAACCTAGGGAAAGGCCGCCAATCAGATGGAAAGTCGCCCCCCGCCACTTCTTGAGGAAGAACCCCACCGCTTTCGAGACGACGACGAGGCCGATAAGGAAACCGATGGCCAGAAGAGCATAGACAAGGAAGACCAGCGGATTCTCCTGCCAATAACTGAGATGGACGGATTCCATGAGGGGCGTATAAGTTCCGCACGCCATGAGGAAGGCCGTGGCCGATAGGCCCGGGACGAGCTGAGTGATGGCCATCACGAAGCCGTAAAAGAGATAAAGGATGTAGTGATACCACGAAAGATTGGCGAGGTCGATCTTTCCTTCGTTCAGAAGCGAGGAGACAAGCGACAAGCCAATCGGGAGGGCAATGCCGAGGATAAGGAGGACAATCCTGAGGGGCGAGTGCCTTTCTTTCTTGTACTCGTCGTAGATGGATGGATAGGCACCAAGCATCAAGCCAGCGAAGAAGAGGATGATGGCAAAGGGTATCAGCTGGAGCAACTGCTGGACGGCCAAAAAGCCCAAAAGGAAGCCGACGATGGCCCCGACGACGATGGGAAGGAGGAAGAGGACGGCCAGCTTGAACTTCTTGAGGATGTTCGCGATGGCGTAAAGCAGCCGCTCGTAGAGTTTCATCATGATGGCTACCGCCGAGCCGGAAACGCCCGGCACGATGACGGCTAGGCCGATGAAGAAGCCAAGGACGGCCGCCTTCAACCCTTCCTTGCGGTCGCGGT
This sequence comes from uncultured Bacillota bacterium, assembly GCA_949298295.1. Lineage (GTDB taxonomy): Bacteria > Bacillota_I > Bacilli_A > RFN20 > CAG-826 > UBA4951. The sequence continues at coordinate 1,019 of CASFWS010000088.1, forward strand.
ATTTCAAGGACGCCGTCTCGTCGTTTTCCCCTTCGGGGAGGAGTTCGTTGTTTTCTTGCACGGGGTTTATATAGCACTTAGCCTCCCATCCGGCAAACGCCGGAATAAAACAAAAGATGCTGGACTAGCGAAAACCACCGCAAAAGCCCCATCAAAATCTTTGAATGGATTCTTTGTAATATTTAGGGAGTCCCTGTTTCGTCTTGGAGGAATCAACACCTTCCTTATTGGAAAAACGGCACAGGGCTTTAGGCACCCCTCCGAAAAGAGTTTCTTCAAGAGAGGCATCCAAACTAAGTTTCTGAGGACCGTCGTTTAGGCGCGGGCAAAAGCCCAACCGGTCGTTTTCGGTAACCAATCAGCCTCGATAAGCCTTTTCTTCCGTTTCCTTGAGGATCCGCTTGACCGGGGACATGACCTTCTTGAGGGCACCCTCCTTGAGCGGGGAGACAAGCCCGGCCTTCGTCACGAGGTGCTGGAAGGGATACTTCCCGCCCATCTTGCAAAGCTTCGCGTACTTCTTCCAAGCCTTCTCATGGTTCTTCCGGTCGAGGGCGAGGAACTCGAAGGCGACGACCTGGGCCAATGTATAGTCAATGTAATAGAAAGGCGAGCTGAAGATATGCCCCTGCATGATCCAGCGGAGTCCCTCCCCGAGATAGCCGGCACCTTCATAGGCCTTGCTCCGATAGGGGGTGTACTTCCTTTCGATGGCCTTCCAGGCCTCCCGGCGGTCTTCTTTGCTAGCCTCCGGATGGTCATAGACCCAATGTTGGAACTCGTCGACGCTCACCCCATAGGGAAGGAAGGAAATGGCCGCGGCGAGATGCTGGTAACGGTATTTGTCCGGTTCCTTGAAGAAGAGGTCCATGTAGGGCCAGGCAAAGAACTCCATCGACATCGAATCGATCTCGGCCCCGTCCATCGTCGGGCAGCGGTATTCCGGGATCTTGATATTCCGGGCCAGATAGCTTTGGAAAGCGTGGCCGAACTCGTGGGTGAGGACGTCGATGTCCCCCGAAGTGCCGTTGAAGTTTGAGAAAATGATCGGGCATTTCTTGACCGGGAAGTAATTCATGTAGCCGCCCAGAGCCTTGCCGGGCTTCGCGTCGAGGAAAAGAAGATGCTTGTCCACCATGAAGCGGAAGAAGGAGCCGGTCTCTTCGCCCATCTTGTCGTACATTTCCTGGGCCCGAGCCACTTTTTCCTCGGTCGTTCCCTCCGGAAGGGGGCTTCCTTCGGGGTAATAGACCCCGATGTCTTCGTAGGATAGGGCCTTCAGGCCGAGGGCCTTGGCCTCGTTCCTCGCCATCTTCTCGACAAGGGGAGTCACGATTTCATGGATCTGCTCGCGGTAGCCTTCAACCTCCTTCCGCCCGTAGTCGTAACGGGCCATGAGGAAGTAGGAGAGGTCGCTATAGGAAGCGAAGCCGAGGCGATGGGCTTTCTCGTTCCGGATCTTGACGAGTTGGTCATAGATGTCCTCGAGTTCCGGGGCAATCCGGTCGATGGCCTCGATGGCCGCGTCGTGGGCCGCCTTCCGCCGGTTCCTATCGGGGTCGCCATAGAACGCCCCGATTTGGCAGAGACCGTATTCATTGCCCTCGAAATGGACGACGGCTTGCGATTTCAAGGCATCGTACTTGCTCGTGAGGTCGTTTTCCTTTTGGGAGAGTTCCACCACTTCCGGCGAAAAACTCTTCACTTGGTATTCGAGCATCGTGAGGTACAAGCTCCCGAATTTCTTTTCGATGTCCGCCCGGAAGGGGGAAGCAAGGACCGCCTCGGCATAAGGAAGAGCCGCGGCTTGCACTTCCGGCATCGCCTTATCGATGGCTTCCTGATTCTTGATGTTTTTCCGATCGCGGGTATCGAGGGTGTACTTGAGGGAGATGGTCGCGAAGTTGTCGCCCACCTTGTCCCCGTATTTCCCGTAGGCCTTGACGGCCTTGATGGCCTCTTCAGGCGTAGAGGCCCCCTTGAGGTCCTCGATGATTTCCTTGATCTTTCCGACGATGGCCTCCGTTTTGACAGGGTGGACTTTCCACTCCTCGTAGGCCGGTGTTTCTTTGCTCATGGATAGCTCCTTTCGCTCTGCTCCGGATTATAAACCCCTCGGCTATCACTTTTCTTGTGAAGCGCTGGGCACCTTACTAAAATATCGCCCGTATGAGCGAAGAATTGGACCGCCAGATCGAAGCCGTCCTCGATAAGATACGGCCCTTCATGCAGCGCGAGGGCGGAGACATCGTCTACATCGGCGAGAAAGACGGAACCGTCTACGTCGAGATGACCGGGGCCTGCTCTGGCTGCATGTACGCGGATGCGGACATCTCGGCCGGAGTCGAAATCATCCTCATCGAAGAGGTACCCGGAATCGTGAGAGTCCTCAACTCGACGAACGTTCCCCAAGACGTGATGGACCAATACCGCGCCCGAAAGGAAAGAGCCGCGGCTAGCAAAAACCAATGAAAAGAAGGCGATTTGCTGAAGCAATCGCCTTTTTTGTCGTTTAAGAGAAGGAAAAAGGCATGCCTTAAACCTGCCTTACAAAGACCCTAATTGCGGTCCTTTTCCTTGTACTCGGCCTCGACGGCTTCCTTCTTAGCTCCGCCTCCCTCCCCGTCGGGGATGAGGTCGGCAGCCGAGAACCAACGGCCGCGAAGGATGATGAGAATCAAGTCGACGATGAGGTTGACGGGGTAAACGAAGAGCCAGACGACCGCCACGACGATGGCGACGGTGTTCTTCTTAAGGGCCGCTTCGACGATCCGCTCGATGCCATAGACGATGTCGAGGAGGCAAAGGAGGGCCTTGGCCCAGAGCGGCAGCCCCATAAGGGCTTTGCGGATAGGATTCTCTTTCTCCATTGCCTACTTGCAAAGAATGAGGTGGTTGAAGAGGAGGACCCAGATGAGGTCGACCCAGCCGAAGGCAAAGCCGACGACGAGGGCAAGGATGAAGCCCAGAAGGTTACGAAGGCTCGGCTTTTGGAAGAGGGCGGTGACCCGGACGAAGATCTCGGTGATCCAGTTGACCCCCGGGATGAGGAGAAGGATGATTTGGAGGATGCGCGATTGACGGTTAAACCATTTCATAAGATTTTCGTTTTCCTTTCTTGAGGACACTATAACCCCTGACCGGGAAGAAAAACAAACTAGAACGAAAGATTTTTCCGGCAATTGGCCAAAACATAGCCCTCGCGGTTGTAGACGTCTTCCCGGTTGTAGGAATACCTCTCGCCGTCGGGCTTGAGCATGATGCCGCCGGCTTCCTCGAGGATGAGATTCCCGGCCGCGACGTCCCATTCCTTCGTGCCGCCCGAGAAACGATAGGAAACCTCGGCCTTTCCTTCGGCGATCCGGGCGAACTTGAGGGCCGCGCCCATCGGGATGATCTCGCTAAAGCGGGAGCGCCTTTCCTCAATGTAGGCCTTTTCCTTTTCATTGAAATGGCTCCGCGAGACGAGGCAGCGGAGGTCGTACCCGACCCGGCTCGAGACGTGGAGTGGTACCGCCGTCTCCCCGTCGAGACGGTAGGCACCGTGCCCTTTGATGGCATAGTAGAAAAGGTTCTGGTTCGGAGCATAGATGATTCCAACCACCGGCTCATGGCGGTGGACGAGAGCAATGAGGACGGCGAACTCCCCGTCCCGGGAAACGAAATCGCTCGTCCCGTCGAGAGGATCGACGACGAAGACCCATTCCTTATTAAGCCGCGACCTATCGTCGGTGCTTTCCTCGGTGAGGAAGGCTGCCTCGGGGAAGGCCGCGCTTAGCTCCTTCCGTATGAGAGCATCGCTCCCCTTGTCGGCAGCCGTGACCGGGCTTTCGTCGTCCTTGATCTCGACGGCGAAATTGGTGGAATAGACGTCCATGATGAGCTTTCCGGCAT
>CASFWS010000089.1 GCA_949298295.1 uncultured Bacillota bacterium
CTTCAAGGACGTGTTGATCATCCAGTAGAAAGGGAAGAGGACGACGAGGGCCATGAAGATGATGAAGGCGTAGGTCACGATAAGGGAGATGATCCGCCCCGCTTTCTGGGCCCGTTCGATCGTTTTGACCGACTGGCCGCTTTCCTGAAGGACGAGAACCATCCCAGTGACCTGCGTCTTGGCATAGGCCTTCGAGGAAATCATCTTCTGGTAGCGCCCGTCGGGGGTAAAGGAATGGAAGAACTTCCGGACGGCTTTCCAAGCGGAAGCCAACCGGGCCCGGTCCCGGGCCAACCGTTCCTTGAACGTCAGCTTGGGCTTCTTTTCCTTCTTTTCGCCGGTGCCCGCGGCCGCCGCCTTCGTTTCGGCGGCTTCGGCTTTTTTCTTCTTTCGCGTTGCCATATCAGTAATGCACCCTCTTCTTGGAAACCCAGAATTGGATTCCGGTGAATATCAAGATCACGATGAAGAGCAGGATCGCCGCCGCCGCCCCGTATTGGACGTGGTTGTTCCCGATGGTGTCGTAGATGTAGTAGACGACGGTGTACATGTTGTTGGTCGCGTCGGTGCCGCTCTTCCCAAGAAGACCGACGACGCTATCGTATTCCTTGAACGCCCCGATGAAGGAAGTGATCATTACGTAAAGGATTTGCGGGGAAAGAAGGGGGACGGTGACGTTCATGAGGGTCTTGAACTTGCCGGCCGAGTCGATCTTGGCAGCGTCGTAATACTGCTTGTCGATTCCGGCGAGGCCGGAAAGGAAGATGAGGATCTTGAAGGGCAAGGAGCTCCAGATGATGTAGACGCAAAGGGCGATCATCGCCTTCCACGTCGGCGCCCCTTGGTCGATCCAGGGGCTCCCCATGTCGCCGATGATGAAGTTGATGATGCCGTTATAGTCGAAGAGGACGGCAAAGACCATGCCGACGGCAATCGCGTTGGTGACGTAGGGAACGAAGAAGATGGTCTGAAGGACCTTCTGGAACTTGGGAATCGAGTTGAGCCCGACCGAGATGGCGAGGGCGATGATAATCGATAGGGGCACCGTCACGAAGGTGATGATGGCCGTGTTCGGGATGGCGTAGCGAACGACGTCGGTCACGTAGGCGAGCTTATCGTCCCCCGGATTGGTCGGGGTAAGCCCGAGGACGATGCCGAAGTTGTCGAAAGTGAAGCCGGAGGAGGTCTGCGTCAGGTAGTTGTAATTCCGCATGAAGGCGATCGAGAAGGTCGACACCAAAGGATAGAAAGTGAACACCGCCATCAAGATGATGATCGGCGCGAGGTACAACCACCCTTTCCAGTTGTTCTTCTTGATCATCCTTAGGCGATCCTCTCTTCGTTGCCTTCAAGGGAGAAGGCGAAGCACTTGTGCGGCTTGACGTTGCAACGGATGTCCCCCACTTTCACCTCGGTGAAGGCATCGACGACGAACTTGCAAGGACGGGTCTCGTCAGGGTGATCGCCCTGAATGAGGATGTCCCGGCCCTGGGTGATGATCTGGGAAACGGCGAAGGGCAAGACCCCTTTGGGATCGGGGACGATCCCTTCGGGACGGATGCCGACGATGACTTTCTGGTCGGGAAGGGTCTTGTCGAGGATTTCCTTGACCATCGCCTCGCCAACGTAGATCTTGTTCCCGCGGATTTCCCCGCGGAAGAAGTTGATCGGCGGGGTGCCGAGGAAGTTGGCGACGAAGCGGTTGGCCGGCTCGTTGTAGACGTCCTGGGGAAGGCCGCTTTGCTGCTCGATGCCGAGCTTCATGACGACGATTTCGTCGGAAATGGACATCGCTTCCTCTTGGTCGTGGGTGACGAAGATGGTCGTGATGCCGGTCGATTTCTGGATGCGGCGGATTTCTTCCCGGGTCTGGAGGCGGAGCCGGGCGTCGAGGTTGGAAAGCGGCTCGTCGAGAAGGAGGACCCGGGGGTGCTTGACGAGGGCCCGGGCGATGGCGACCCGCTGCTGCTGGCCGCCGGAGAGCTGGTTGGGCTTCCGCCATAGGTATTCCTCGATCTGGACGATCTTCGCCGTCTCGCGGACGAGCTTGTCGATCTCGATTTTCGTGAGCTTGCGCTTTTTGATGAGAGGCTTGCCCTCATCGTCGAGGACCGTTTTCCCCGAAGCGTCCTTGACCTCTTCCTCGACCCGGAGATTGGTAAGGGGGAAGGCGACGTTCTTATAGACCGTCATGTGGGGATAGAGGGCATAGTTCTGGAAGACGAGGCCGATGCCGCGCTTTTCCGGGGAAAGGTCGGTGACGTCTTCGTCCCCGAACCAGATTTCGCCCGAGCTCGGCTCGCTTAATCCGGCGATCATGTTGAGAGTCGTCGACTTGCCGCAGCCGGAGGGGCCGAGAAGCGCGTAAAGCTTCCCGTCGGGTATCGTCAGGTTGAGATCTTCGACGGCGTGGGTATCCGGGATGTTTTTCTTCGGGTTCCCCGGGAAGATCTTGGTGAGATGCTTGAGTCTGATTTCCATGCCAATCTCCTGATGGCCTCTTGCCTTAGAACATTCTAAGAAGAATGAAGGTGGCTGACAAGGCTCGAGGAAGGGCGGGAGAGCATGCTTTCCGTGCGTCCCAATCCCTAGGGCCCATCGCCGGTTCAATCGATTCCCCGCCGGACGTCTTCTTTTTCTTCGGGGGATAGTTCTCGCCCCTCATCCCCTTTCCGGAGGTCGATCGGGGTCGCACTTGCCGTTTTTTCGGCATAGTCCTCGTAGGAGAGGAAGACCGGCATGTCGGAGCAGTCGACGACGTAGGTCCCCGTCACGTAGTCATGGAAACTTTGGCGGTCCCGCCGGACCATCACCATCGTAATCGAAACCAGGATGGGGATAAGAAAGGCGAAAATCGACAGCAAAACCTCGACAAAAAGGAAAAGGAGGCTTCGGGCGATGGTCCGCCCGGGGGTCGGGGGGACGGCTTTCGCGGTCAAGACGGCAAGTTTCAACGCCTTCATCCCAAGCGTCTGGCGACCCCGCTTGAAGAACAGAGGCGGGACGAAAAAGGGAACGAAGATCCCAAGGAAAAGGGAGGAAAGAAGGCTCCCTCCCATCGAAAGGAAGGTTGTCCGGGAAGCATCGATGTAGGCGGGGGCGGTCGAAATATAGGGAATCGCCGTCCCGTCGATGGCCTCGACATAGAAAGAATACATCGCTTCGCTGGAAAGGCGGGGGACGAGGTTCCCATTTTCATCCCGCCGAAAATAGGCGCCGTTCCCTTCGTTTCCTTCGTAAATCAGGGCCCCTTCCCCGCTTTTGAGCCCCTCGTAGATGGTCAATCCCTCGCCCTCGGGGAAGAAATAGGGATCGGAAAAGAAATGCTCAAGGGCCGTCGCGAAAAGGGAATCGACGGCTGCGTAATCGGGGTTCGCTTCCTCCTCGGAAACGGCATAGAGCTCGGTGATGGAAGAAGTCTCTCCCTCCTCGTTTTCTTCATATAGGCCGCTTCGAAGCTCGATCTCGTCCATCGTCGAGACGGCCGTTTGGTAAAAGGGAGCCTGGGCGACGAGGGCGACGATGCCGATCCCGATGGCCAGCCCCAGGATAAGGGAGAGGGACATATCGATAAGGAAAGCCATGGCCCTCCGCCAGCGCGAGCACGGACGATAGACGAGCTCGAGGGGCTTTGGGCTATCCATTGAGGCCTTTCTTGAGGCGATAGGCCTCGAGGTCGTCGTTTTCGACGACCCGGGTGAAGGTCGAGAGGTCGTGGAGGGTGAGCCGGCCTTCCTTAAAGAAGGTCAAGATGCCGGAAAGGAGGGTCAAAAGGAGGCCGATGAGAGCCACGTGCCAGAGGTCGATTTCCATAAGCCCGATCATCCCGACCGGAAGGGAAAGAGACTGGTAACTCAGGAAAAAGAAGGGGGCAAAGACGACGAGATAAAGGCTTTCGAGACTCGAAATGAGGCCCCGGGAAAGGACTTGGTAGACACTCGGGGCCTTCCCTTCCGCGTCGATGACCTCGAGATGGAGGATCATCTTCGGGAAAGTCCTACCCCGCTTGATGAGGAAAGGAAGGGCCATGAAGTAAAGAAGAGCCGTCAGGAAATGCAGGGAATCCCGGCGCATCACTCCACACAGGCTCGAGGCTCTCGAATTCTTCCTGGAGCGTACTTGACACTGCGTTTCGGCATACATTAGTGTTTCTATACACAAAAACAAAAGGAGAACCGAAATGAAGAATCTCATAAACGCGGAGATAGACACCACCAGCCGCCCCGACGACAAGGGCTTCTTCGGCGAATACGGAGGATCCTTCGTGCCCGAGGAGCTGCAGAAGGTCATGGACGAGGTCGCGGCCAAGTACGAGGAGATAAGCCAGGACCCCACGTTCGTCCAGGAGCTGGCGAGCCTGCATGAGCACTACACCGGACGCCCCAGCCCGGTGACGTTCGCGGCCAATCTCACGAAGGCCGTCGGAGGCGCCCGGATCTACCTCAAGAGGGAGGACCTCAACCACACCGGAGCCCACAAGATAAACCACTGTCTGGGAGAGGTTCTGCTTGCAAAGCGCATGGGCAAGAGGAAGGTCATCGCGGAGACCGGAGCCGGACAGCACGGAGTCGCCCTGGCCACCGCCGCGGCCCTGATGGGCCTGGAGTGCGACATCTACATGGGAGAGGTCGATGTGATGAAGGAGGCCCCCAACGTCTCGCGCATGAAGATACTCGGGGCGAAGGTCATACCCGTCAAGACCGGCACCCGTACGCTCAAGGATGCGGTCGACGAGGCTTTCAAGGCCTACCTGAAGGATCCGGTGAACCAGATCTACTGCATCGGCTCCGTCGTCGGGCCGCACCCCTTCCCCATGATGGTGCGCGACTTCCAGTCCGTGATCGGAGTCGAGGCCAGAGGCCAGATGCTCCAGATGACCGGCCGTCTTCCAGACGA
>CASFWS010000090.1 GCA_949298295.1 uncultured Bacillota bacterium
TGGCTTCGCTATAGCGGGCCGGAGCCTTGGTGAACTTCTGCTCGCTGGCTTTGTCGGCAATGTGGTAAAGGCCGCCTTCTTCGAGGGAGGGCAGCTCTTCTTCTTTTTCGGCGTCGCGGCCGTAAATCGCCTCATAGCCGGGGAAAAGAACCTTCGAGCCGGTCATCTTGAACGAAAGTCCATTGGCTTCGAAAAGGGCCGTCGAGGCCTCAATGAGCTTGTCGGCCATGAGCGACCCCATGGCGCGTTCGTAAATCAGGCGGTAAAGCTTGGCCTCATCGCTCGAGACGTAACGCGAAACGATTTCCGGGGTCCGGTGGGTCCCGGTCGGGCGGATGGCTTCGTGGGCATCTTGGATGCGCTCGCCCTTCTTGTTGGCGCCGTATTTGATCTTCCCGAGGTATTCAGGTCCGAAACGCTCGAGGATATAGGGCTTGGCATGCTTTTCGTAGAACTCCGGGCTGATCCGCGTCGAATCGGTACGCATGTAGGTGATAAGACCGACGTGTTCCCCGGCGATATCCATGCCTTCGTAAAGGCGCTGGGCAATCGATTGGGTTTTCGAAGTCGAAAAGCCGTAACGGGAGAAGGCTTCTTGCTGCATCGTCGAGGTGATGAGCGGCAGTTTGCTCGGAACTTTTTTCTTGACCCTCGAAAGGCTCGCGAGGGGAATCTGCTCGGGGATGCGGGCAACGATGGACGCGGCTTCTTCGGCCGTATGGATGGAAGCTCCCTTCCCATCGACCTTGTCAAGCGGGCAGGAGAAGACCTTCCCGTCGATTTCGACGTTGATCGTTATCGTCCAGTATTCCTCGGGAACGAAGGCCTTGATCTCGGCGTCGTTATCGCAAATCATCTTCAAGGTGACGCTTTGGACGCGGCCAGCGCTCTTCGAGTCCATTTTCCTTTGAAGGAGACCCGATAGCTTGAAGCCGATGATCCGGTCGTACATCCGCCGGGTCTCTTGGCTTTCGACGAGATTCATGTCGATGCGGCCCGGGGCCTCAAGGGCCGAAAGAACGGCCGGCCTCGTGATTTCGTGGAACTGAAGGCGCTTGGTCGTCGCGACGTCGAGGCCGAGGACCTGAGCCAAATGCCACGAGATGGCCTCCCCTTCCCTATCAGGGTCGGTAGCTAGGATGACTTCGTCGGACTTCTTGGCCGCCCGCTTCAGTTCATTGACGATTTTGGTCTTTTCGGGATTGACGACGAAATCCGGCTTGAAGCCGCGCTCGACATCGATGCCGAGGCCTCCTTTTCCCCTGGTTGAGAGGTCCCTGATATGGCCCTGGGAGGCCATGACTTTGTAATCGGCTCCGAGATAGCGGCCGATCGTGTCGCATTTCTTTGGTGACTCGACGATGACTAATTTCATGGTATTCCTTCAAAGCGGCTTCCCATCTTATGGACGAGAAATAGGCCCGTCAAGCCACGATGACTAGGCCTTCAACTATATAAATAAGGTAATTATTTATAAGACTTGGAAAATTTTTATGGTGGGGTCAATAGTCCATGGGCGTCCTCGGCGGTTTCGATGAGATGGGCCCCGTCCCGGATGAGGGCGTTGCAAGCGCTCTCCTTCCCGGCTTCGAAGGGCACGCAGCCGATTTCCTTATCATAGCCGAGGGCAAAATTGACAGTGATGAGCGAACCGGAGAATTTGCTGGCTTCTCCGACGACGAGGCCGCGGGAAAGGGCGGCCACGATGCGGTTTCGCATGGGGAAGTGCTCTTTCCGCGGAGCAGTCTTCAAGGGGTATTCGGAAAGGATGAGGCCGTTTTCCTTGAGGCGGTCGTAGATATCGCGGCTGCTCGAAGGATAGGGATTGTCGATTCCGGAACCGAGGACGGCGATGCCTTTCCCGCCGGCATCGAGAGCGGCACGAAGAGCCGTGGCGTCGATGCCCCGGGCCATCCCGTTGACGATGTTGACCCCTTTCTTGGCAAGCCCGGAGCAAATTTCCTGAGCCATCCTTTCGCCATAGGGGCTGGTGTTCCGAGACCCGATGTAGGAAAGATTCCGCTTTTCGTTGCGGATCAGTTCCAGATTCCCCCGGTAAAAGAGGACCAAAGGCGGTTTGACCGAGCGATGAAGCGACTCGGGGTAATCGGGGTCGACGATTGTTAGGTATTGCCCAACGTTTTGAGCAAGCAGTTCGCTTGCCAGGGCCCTATCGATGCGTTCCTTGGTTTCCACGGCATGGAACATCTTTTCCCAATCGCCTTCGTACTTCAGGGCAAGGTAAAGAAGAATTTCGCGTCCTGTCATTGTTCACCTCCACCATTAATAGGGGCGGAAGGCAAGAACAGGCCCTAAAAAAGCAAAAGATCTTTGTCGAGGATGCGACGTACCGGCTCGAAGCTTTCCCGGTGGACGCCCTTGATAGGCCCTTTTGAGGCAAGAGCCGAAAGATGTTCCTTCGTCCCGTATCCCTTGTTCGAGGCAAACCCGTAACCAGGATATAGGAGGTCGAGCTTTTCCATTTCCCGGTCGCGGCTAACCTTGGCCAGAATCGAGGCGGCCGCGACCGAAAGATAGGTCGCATCGGCCTTGGGCGGATGAAGGCAAGGCAAATGAAGGCCCGGGAGAGGCATGCAATCGGTCACGGCGAAATCGGGTCGGCTGAGAGAAAGGCTCTCGATAAGAAGGCGCATTCCGCGCCGGGAGGCCTCATAAATATTGAGCTGGTCGATTTCCCAAACGCCGATGCGGACGATGCCGTAAGCGACGGCCTTTTCGACGATTTCCTCGTAAAGGGCTTCCCGGGCCTTGGCCGTCAGCTTCTTTGAATCGTCGATGGCCGGGTTTTGATAATCGGCGGGCAAGATTACGGCAGCGACGTAAAGAGGGCCGGCCAAAGGGCCGCGCCCGGCTTCGTCAGTCCCGACAATCCGGGAATAGCCTTGGCGATAGAGTTCCTTTTCGCCCTCAAGCATCGAATGGATCCTCGAGGGAGAGACGCCCAAGCTTACCGTCCTGGAAATCCTTCAATAGAGCGAGGGCGGCCTTGTCGAGATCAGCCTCTCCGCCATCCGAAAGAAAGCCGCGCCGGAGGGCGATTTCCTTGAAGGCAAGATCGCTATCGAGGGAAGAAAGATCGCCAATTCCATAACGTTCGAAAAGGGATTGCGGGTAATTTTCGCGAAGATACCCAAACAAGGCCCGGGCCAGGTCGGTGCTTGGAAGGACTTCTTGCGAAATCGATCCCAATAGCGCTAGCTTGAGCGCCACCTTGGCATCCCCGTAGCTCGAAGGAAGGATTCCCGGCGTGTCGAGGAGCATCAAAGAGGAAGGAAGATTGATCCATTGCTCGGCGCGGGTAACCCCGGGCCGATTGGCGCTCTTGGCCCGACTGCGCCCGGCCAGGTTATTGATGAGCGTGCTTTTCCCGACATTGGGAATGCCGACGATCAAAAGGCGCGACTTCTGCGGTTTCATCCCGTAGCGTCTTTCCTTTTCGCGCTTGGCGGCAAGGAGGGGTTCGATGAGGCTAAGGACTTTGGGCAAGGCCTTTTCTTTCTTCAAGTCGATAGTCAAAGGGTCGCGTCCTATTTGCTTATAGTAAGAAGCCCATTTTTTCGTTTGAAGGGGATCGGCCAAATCGATCTTCGTGAAAACAAGGAGCGATTTTTTGTTTCCGACCGCCGCTTGCAAAAAGGGGTTGGCGCTAGAAAACGGAGCCCGGGCATCGACGATCTCGATGACAAGATCGACGAGCGAAAGAAGGCGGGAAAGGGCATCGAAGGCCTTTTTCATGTGGCCAGGGAAGTGATGGATCTTGTCGATTTCCATAGTCAGTCAACTAGCCACTCATAGTCCCACGGCATGAAAAGTTCGCTCACGCTGTAGGAAGGGTCCTCGTTTGCCTTCACGGTATATGCTGCTTTCCCGACGATGGCCACGGCGCGGCCGACGAGCTGGCTGGCCTTGAACGGACCCCGCGAGCGCGAATCCCCGCTATGGGCCCGGTTGTCGCCGCAAAGGAAATACTCGTCTTCCCCTAACGTATACGTTTCGCTTCCTAAGTATGGGAAGAGCTCGCGTGAATTGCTTCGATAAACAGTGCCCGTGCTCTTGGCGTAATTGACATTCGCAATGTCTTCTTCGCTCCACTCGGGATGAAGCGAGGAATCATAAAAAGGCTGCGCAACTTCGGCGAATTCCTTGGCCCCTTCTTCCTTCACGTAGAGGGTCCCCAACCTATCTTGGTCTTTCGTCTCGAAATAGAAGGTGTCGCCCGGTAGTCCAATAACCCGCTTGATCACTTCGCTGGGATTGTTGAGCAGCTCTCCTCCGCTCCCGTACTCGGGGACGGAGCTGTAGGCGATGACGATGTCGAAGCGTTCGATCTTATCAAGGAAACCAGGCTTCGCATCCATGAGGCCGTAGTCGCAAAGATAAGTCCCCGGCAGGCTATAGTCCCCGCTCGAAGGATCGATGATTTCCGAGGACCCTTCGCCATCGAAGTAGCGCGAGCCGTAATTGAGCGTCGGCCACATGCTCTCCCCGGAAACGTAGAACGGTTCGTAAACTTGATACGTGTAAATAATCTGGGCTGAAATCGAGAGAGCGACTAAAAAAACGAGAAGCCCTACAACCTTAAGAACGGTTTTGACAACCTTCCATGGACTCTTCTTTCTCTTGAACCCAATCGGCGAGAGAACGGATTCGGACATATCCCCGTGATTATAACGGCAAGAGGGAAAAATAAAACTCCCCCAAATGGGGGAGCCCGTCACATTCAATCGGTAGATGTAAGGGTTACTTGGAAGCTTTCTTTTCGACTTCCTTGATCCTAGCGGCCTTGCCCGAGAGCTTGCGCATGTAGTGAATGCGAGC
>CASFWS010000091.1 GCA_949298295.1 uncultured Bacillota bacterium
CCCATCTCCTTTCGCGGATCTACGAGGTCCCGGAAATCGTCGTCCGTTTCGACGACCCGAAGTACCAGGAGCTCATCAAGGACCTCAAAGGGGTCAACGCCGTCTATCCCTTCCAGCTGTCTTTCGAGAAAATCCTTTCCTACAAGGAAGCGAAGGAGGACGCGAAATGAAAATCGCCATCGCCAACGGCACTTTCCAAACGGCCTACCTTTTCGACCTCTTCAAGAAGAACGGGCATAAGACCGTCCTCATCAATTCGAGCAAGGAAGATGCCGCCTACCTTTTGAGGACCAAGCACGCCAAGGTGTTCGTCGGAAATCCCTGGAGCCGCCACGTCCTTGAGGACGCCGGGGTCGGGAGGTGCGACCTCTTCATCTCCCTTTGCGACAACGACACCGACAACTTCGCTTCTTGCCTTTTGGCCAAGAAGATCTTCGGGGTGAGCAAGGTCATCTCCCTCGTCAAAAACCCGGCCAACGTCGAAATCTACCGCAAACTCGGCATCGATTCCGCCGTTTCTTCGACTTACCTCCTCGGACAGTCGATTCTCAACGAGTCCTCGATGGAAACGATCATCAAGACCCTTTCCCTCGAAAACGACAAGATCGTTCTTCTCGAGGCGACCATTCTCCCCAAGCACAAGATCGCCCATCATAAACTCATGGACATCTCCTTCCCGAAGTTCGCTTCGATCGCGGCCATCTACCGAAACTACTCCGTCATCATCCCTAACGGCCAGGTCGAGCTTTTCCCCAAGGACAAACTCCTCATTGTCTGCGGCAAGGAAGACGAGGAGAAGGTCCTTGCCTACGTCCGCGACGAGGCCTGATCCATGAAAGACGCCAAAAGCAGGGGAACGGCCAAAGGTTATCGCCTCATTTTCGGCTACCTCGGCCTCTTCATGATGTTCATCGGGGTTGTCACCGTCGTCCCGATTTTCGTTGCCGCTTTCTATCCAAGCGAAGCCGTTTGCTGGATCGATTTCCTTGCTCCGGGCGGGGCTTTCATCCTCCTCGGTGCTCTTCTTTTCTTTCTTCTTATCTATGGGCGGCAAAAGGAACGCTTCGGAAAATACGAAGACGCCTTGCTCCTTTTCCTCATATGGGTGGCCGCCGTCGTGGCCGGGGCCCTTCCCTTCATCTCCGTTTCCCTTCGAGGCGAACTTAGCAGCCCTATGAGCTTCTCCGAAGCCCTCTTCGAATCGATCAGCGGCTATTCGGCCACCGGCTACACCGTTTATCCGCTCGCCGATTTCGTCGGCGAAGAAGGGGCCTATTGTCCCCATGTCTTCATGTTCCATCGGGCTTTCATGCAATTCGTCGGGGGCGTCGGCCTCGTCCTCATCGTCGCGAGCGTCCTCTCCGACCGCTACAACCTGAAGCTCTACTTTGCCGAAGGGCATAACGACAAGCTTCTCCCTAACCTCGCCAAATCGGCCAAGCTCATCCTCGCCATTTATACCGGCTACATCGTGGCCGGGGCCTTCGGGCTTTGGTTCTTCGGCATGGATTTCTTCGATGGCCTTTGCCATTCGATCGGGGCCGTCGCGACCGGCGGCTATTCCTCCCGGGCCGATGGGGTGTATTGGTACCAGACCTCGGAGTTCACGGGAAATGGCCTCTTCCCGGGCAATGTCATCGGAATCGAGGTCGTCCTCGAGATCCTCATGCTCCTTGGGGCGACGAACTTCGTCCTCCACACCTTCCTCTTCCGCGGGAAGATCAAGGAGTTCTTCAAGGACATCGAGGTGCGGCTCGGCCTCTTTGCCATCGTATTCTTCATCTTTGTCTCCTCTGTCACGACTTGCTACCTCTATGCCCCGACGGCGACCAACGCGACGCCCAACGGCATGGCTCCCCAGACGGGGATCGACTTCGCGACCTCGCTCCGCTATAGCGCCTTCAATATCATTTCCTCGATCACGACGACTGGCTTTACGAACTTCGTCTCGATCAAGCAGCTCGGCGAGGTGGCCATCTTCTCCGGCATCATCGTCATGATCATCGGGGCCGGGGCCGGAAGCACCGGCGGGGCCATCAAGCAATACCGGATGGGCCTCATTGCCAAGGACTTCTTCCACTCCGTCCGTTACCGTTTCTCCTCTTCCCGCCAGCTTTCCCCGAAGACGGTCTACCGCCTCGGCGTCAAGCGGGAAATCGAGAAGGAAGATAGCCAGGAAGCCCATAATTTCGCCGTCCTTTACATCGTTACGGTCCTCATCGGGACCCTGGCCCTCCTCTTCCTTCCGGGCATCGACTTCCAGGAAGGCCTTTACGAGGTTGCTTCCGGCCTTTCCGGCACCGGGCAGACGATCATTGACTTCTTTGCCTACAAGGCCAGCCACCCCATCTACGATTACGAGATCCTCCTTTGGGTGCTCAACATCGCCATGTTCCTCGGCCGTCTGGAGATCATTCCTCTCTTCTCCTCGATCAACCGTGTCTTCGTCGTGCCCTTCGAAAACCGGAAGCGGACCCCGCCGGCCGATTTGGCCTAAGAGGAGAAGCGAAATCCTCGTTTCATTTGCCGATCAGTCCATGTATAATGCCAATCGCGCCAACCGAAAGGTTGGTTTACATACCTGAGGCTCCGCCTCGGGATTGGGGATGGGGGTTTGGTTCAATGGCAGAACAGAGGTCTCCAAAACCTTTGATGAGAGTTCGATTCTTTCAACCCCCGCCACAAATTGCCATGAAACGCCTGTAAAAGGGCGTTTTTTGTTCGTTTAAATTAGTTGGGCGATGGATGGCTTTGAACAGGACTATTTAACTTGTTTATAAACAAACTGATAGTCAAGTTATAGACAGTACGTGGACAAACCTGATTAACGAAATATCCATCCTCTCAGGTACCTTTGGTCTGACCGAAGGGGAACTTGCCTGTCGATAGGGCGTTTTACTCGAGACGATCAACAATTGGAAGTTCGGGCGGGAAAGGATCGGGCCGGCCAATTTGGAGAAGATCTATGCCTTTGCGAAGGAACGGGCCTCGACTTAAGCCGGATCTATGAACGCCTCATCTATACTCAGAAACTCAAGCAGCTTCTGGGGCAGGATGTAAACGTCCTGATCGATCGACCGATCGGATATGATCAGGGCGACATCCGTTACAAACTAAACTATGGAGACATAAAGGGTATGAAGGCCTTGGACGGGAGCACCAGGATGCCTATGTCCTAGGGGCCGACAAGCCTCTCAAGAGCTTTAAAAGGAATGTCATCGGCATCATCAACCGGAAGGACGAGAACGAGGACAAGCTGATTGCCTCCGGTGGAAGGGAAAGCTATACGAAAGACGAAATCAAAAGAGAGGTGGCTTTCCAGGGAAAAGCACTTCAAGAGTCGTATTATTTTGGCTCCAAGTAGCAAATAGCAAGCTAGTGATTGGCATGATTAATTCATTAAATGTCCGATGCTTCCCAACATTTTTTAAATCATAAGCCAAGTCAAAACTTACATGTGCAAAATTGCACAAATAAGTTTTCGGTTGGCTCTCTTATTTGATAAAATGAGGTTATGAAGAGCGAGTACCAAATTGAAAACGACGTCAATTATCTTCTTGAAACCTCAAACATCAGCGAGGAAGAGTTCTGCAATAAGGCAGGCCTTTCGCGTAGGACACTTCATTATGCTTACGGAGGGAAATGCACAATTGATATCCTAGAAAAAGTTTATTCTGCCATCTACAACCTTGGTATTCGTCTTAACTTGGCTAAAACCGAGATTTATTTAGAACAAAAGTTTGAGACCGAAACCATTCTCTTTCACGGATCGAAAGGCGGAATTGAGAACCTGAGCGCAACCGGCGCTCGAGACAACTGCGATTTCGGCACTGGTTTTTATTGCTCGGAGTTCTATCCTTCGGCCCTTGCATTCATCGAAAACTATAAATCTTCATCGGTGTATTTGTTCTCAGCCGATCTCCACGGCCTTTCTTCCGTAACCATTCCGCCTTCCTTGGAATGGATGATCATCGTTTGCTATCACCGGGGGATGATCAAAGAATACGATGGTCATCCTTATTTGAAGTCTTGCCTCGATACGATTAAGGGGAAGGATCTAATCATTGCCCCGATAGCCGATAACCGAATGTTCCAAATCATGCGGGATTTCGGGGAAGGAAACATCACCGACCAGCAGGCTATTCATGCTTTGTCGGCCAGCAGTCTTGGCAATCAGTATGTTTTCAAAAGCGAGGAGGCTCTCAGCCGGCTGAAGCTATTGGAACGTCTTTATGCTTCAGAACCCGAACGGCAGGGTTCGATCGCGAAGGCGATGGACCGCAAGAGCCTCATCGACACGAAACTGAAGATGGCCAAAAGAGAGTTCCGGAATGAAGGGAAATACATCGACGAGGTATTCGCATGAAAGAATTGGACAGTAACGGGCTCGCGCTTTGCAAATATCAGGCCGAAATCTTCAGACTCTCCGCCGAGAAAGTCGCTTGTTCGTCCCTCGTTTTCCTTCGGAGATATTTTCGAAGCGACTTTGCCAAGTTGATGGACATGGGCGATAGCACCCGCTTTGCCTTCAATCCCGACGAAGCGTTCGAGGCCATCGAGAGGCAATTCGGCCCTTCGTCCTACGGAAAGGAAAAGTATTCCGGGGAAGCTCTTTACTGGGTCGGGTACATAACCCGCTACATCTGCTATACCCGGAAGTGCAGCTCGGTCTTCGTCTACCGTACCTTTCCTCCCAAGTTCCTGATTGAAGCCTATCCGGGATTCCACACCCAAGGCGAGGAGTGGGTGGTGGAAAGGCTATTGGAGATGACTTAGTGGTGCAAATTTGCGCAAATAAGTTTTGGGGATTCTGTGAGCGGGGCATCCGGAAGGCACACGAACAGGCAATTCCTGCCTAGAAAGAAGTCCACACCTGTTCCGAAAATTGAGGTTGTTCTTTTAAAAAGCAAGTGGCGGAATATTCGGAACTTGCGCTTGATAGAAATCTCTTAAAAGAACTGCGAATTAAAAGATATACAGATGTAATTTATTCATTTCAGCATTAAACCAGGACCCCTTTTAGCCTCCAACTTTCCGGCCTGCCATGGGCATGAAAGCCTCTAATGTAAAGTTAACTCGCAGGGCGTTGAAACCGATTTTCGCGTTACTGAAATAGCAGCGGAAAGGGATAGGAGTAAGAAAAAGTCCATGAACTACAGCAAGTTGTTTGAACCGCGAAAAATCGGGAAATTAACCCTTAAGAACCGGTTCATCGCCGGTGCCGTGGGCGTCGGTTTCGCCGAGCTTGGCGGCTCGCCGAGCAATCGAACTGTTGAGTATTACCGCGCTCGCGCCAAAGGCGGCTCGGCCCTCATCATCACCGAGGTTACCCGGGTTCAAGACACCGAGTTCTGCACCCCGTTCGAACCTTCGCTTGGCAACGACAAGTTCATTGCGGCCTGAAAGAAGGCCACCGATGCCATTCACGCGGAAGGTGCTTATATCTTCCCGCAGCTCCATCAGCCGGGACGCCAGTACACTAAGGCCCTTCTCAGCCACCAGGTGAACGCCCCCCTCGCCGCTCGCCTGCCCGGTCTTCGCCGAGACCCCGCATGAGCTCACGACCGAAGAAGTCTGGGATAACATCCACATGTTCGGCGACGCGGCCGTCCGCGCCAAGAAGGCTGGTTTCGACGGCGTCGAGATCCACTGCGGACACGGCTATCTTGTCCAGCAGTTCCTCTCTGAATTCACCAACCGCCGGTTCGATGAATTCGGCGGCAGCCTCGAGAATCGCGCCCGCTTCGCTTGCGAAATCTGCTAGGACATCAAGAAGAAGTGCGGGGCCGACTTCCCGGTCATCGTCAAACTCTCGACCGAAGAGAAGGTCCCGGGCGGACTTACCATCTCCGATACCAAGATTTTCGCCAAGTATTTGAAGACGCCGGCTACGATGCCATCGAGTGCACGATCTGCACTTGTGCTTCGCTCGATTGGATGAGCGCCCCGGAAGACGTTCCGATGGGCTTCAATGCCAATAACGCCGAGCAGATCAAGGAAGGCATCCACATCCCGGTCATCGCAATCGACCGGATCAATACCCCGGAAATCGCCGAGGACATCCTCGAGACCGGAAAGGCCGATTTCGTCTCCATTTCCCGTCAGTCCCTGGCCGAACCGGAATCCCCGAACAAGGTCAAGGAAGGCAAGATCTCCGAAATCACCCCGTGCATCAATTGTCTCCAGTTCTGCATGGGCTACATGACTGATCCGAAGCACCTCACGGCTTGCTGCCTCGTCAACCCGCGGGTTGGCCACGAAGGCGAATACAAGTTCGACGAAGCCAAGGTCAAGAAGAACGTCATGGTCGTCGGTTCCGGCCCGGCCGGGCTCTATGCCGCCTATGTCGCGGCCAAGCGCGGCCACAATGTCAGCCTCTATGAGGCCCAGGACAAGTTCGGCGGCCAGTTCCGGATCGCCACGCTTCCGCCTTGCAAGTCGCTTCTGACCGGGCCTCTCCGCTTCTGCCTCCAAGAGGGCAGGAAGTACGGCGTTGAGCACCATCTCAATACCACGGTCACCAAGGAACTCGTCGAAGAGAAGAAGCCGGATGTCGTGATCCTTGCCACCGGCGCCCAGCAGGTTAAGCCGCACATCGAAGGCATCGATGGGGCCAATGTCCTCATGGCCAACGACGTCATCGAAGGCAAGGTCAAGGCCGGACGCCACAACCTCATTGCCGGGGCTGGCCTCGTCGGCCTCGAATGCGCGGACTTCCTCCGCGAACGCGGCGGCCGCGTCTGCATGATCATCGATCGTCTCCCGACCGTCAACTACGGCGTTTTCGGCGTCGGCCCCCCTCCACGAGCGCCTCAACTCGATCGGAATCTCCTATATCCTCGGTGCCTCCATCGAGAGGTTTACCGATGACGGCGTCATCTACACCGTCAATGGCGAGCGCAAGGAAGCGCATGGCTTCGATAGCATCATCATCGCCATGGGCTCGAAGTCCTACAACCCGCTCGAAGAAGAACTCAAGGGCACGGTCAAAGAGCTCTACGTCATCGGCGACGCCAAGGCGGTTGGCCAAGCCAACAAGGCGACCGAGGAAGCCGCAGCCGTGGCTTTCCGCCTCTGATCCTGGCTAATTGCCAATCCAGCCTCTCCCCGGTAGGACCGGGGGGAGGCTTTTCCATAAAGAGGCATTATTTGACATATAGTGGGGTTTTGCGATCGTTTTCCCTGATTAGGGACTCCATTGACTGACCGTTTAGGGCAATCGTAAGGGTCAATTTGCAATATCGCTTAAACTTTGGTGGCCTTTCTATATACTTGTCGGGACTGCGCCTACGGTCCGGGAGTTTGTTTTATGAAAGCCAAAACGTTTGTGATACCTGCATTGGCCCTCATGGCCATCGCTCTTCTGGGAGAGTCGACCGGCACGAGGTCGATGGCGCCTTTGGCCATGCCGAGAGTTTCGGTTCGCCAGGCCAGCGGCCAAGTGAGTTCGCGCCTTACGGTGACTGCCCTCGACGGTTCTCCTCTTGAACAGGGATACGAAGTCGTTGACCGGGGATACGGCGTCGTGGCGACCAAGATAACCGCCTCCGGCGATTATCGGATTACCCAGGATGATTCCTCGACTTATGCTAACGAGCAAATCGTCATCGGCCCGAATGTGAGCGGTCGAATCGAGCTTTCGAATCTTAATCTCATGAATTCGAGCGGATCTGACCCCAAGGACGAGAGCACGATTCAAGTCGATCCGACCAGCAACGTGACCCTCTATTTCGACGGCGACAACATCATTCGGAGAAACGGGGAGTACTACCCGGGCATCGGCTATTACGGACCGAAAGGCAGCTTTACCGGCCAGCTTACGATCGAGGGGAGCTCAGAAGGAAGCACCTTCATTCAAGGAGCCCTCTACGGGGATGGAATTGGCGGCCTCGAGAAGTCCGTTTGGGGCAGTATCGGCGGCAAGGAACAAGCGGCCGAGGTCGGACCGATCGTCATCAATAGCGGGAACTTGTCAATTTCGGCTTTTTCGGTTGGCGCTTCTGCAATCGGAAGCGGAACCGACGGTTACCTTCAAAGCGTGACGATCAACGGCGGTAACCTGAAGCTTTCTTCCAAAGGCAGCGCGAGCTGGTCGGGGGCGGTGATCGGCGGCACCGATGGCGGAAGCTGCGGAACCATTACGATCAATGGGGGAAGGATTGCCCTAAGCACCTCCGGCAGTTCCGTCGCCCCGGCCATCGGGGCTCCCAATTACGGCACGTGCGACGAAATCGTCATCAATGGCGGCAATATCGTGGCCAAGACCTACCAGGCTCCGTCGATTGGCGGCGGCGCTCACGGTGAGTGCGGGCGCATCGAGATCAACGGCGGAACGATCACGACCGAGGTCCAGAACAAAACCGGGGGCGACATCGGAAACGCCTCCGATATATCCGATATCGAGGTCAATGGCGGAAGCATCA
>CASFWS010000092.1 GCA_949298295.1 uncultured Bacillota bacterium
TTGGATTTTTTTGCCCCGAGGTGGGCGTGGGGGTGATCTTCTACTTAGCTTCGGGTCTAGTTTATTTGTACTCTGCGGTATTTTTAATCCTCGCGGTCCGGCTCTCCCTGATCCAACTCATCAAGAAGACCGACCTCTATTTCGACGATACCCCCAACGCCCTCGTCGGGGACATCATCGCCAAGGCCAAGAAGCTCAAGACGGCCCATCCTGATCTTTGCCTCATCGTCATCGACTACCTTAATATCCTTGGAACATCGGAGAAATTCGAAAGCAAGAACATTGAGATCGGCGCGATTACCAAATCGCTCAAAGGCTTGGCCCGCGACCTCCAGATTCCCGTCATTTGCTTAGCCCAGATCAACCGGAAGGCCGACGACAATACCGATGGCCGGCCGACGATGAGCAACCTCAAGGATTCGGGGAACATCGAGCAGGATGCCGACCTCGTTCTCATCCTCTCCCGGAGCGATTACGGGAGGAAGAAGCGCGACCCGCAAGCCGGAAGCTACGTCGACAATCTCAACCAGCAGCTCGAGGCCAACCGGAAGGCCGGCAAGGACAAGGCTTCGATGTCGATCAGCAACATCGAGATCGCCAAGAACCGGAACGGCCCGCTCGGGAACGTGACTCTCGTCTTCTCGAAGAGTTATTCGCGTTTCGACAATCCTTCCCTCGAGATGGAGCGGCAAATCGCCGAGGCGAGCGGGAACCCCCTCCTCGAGGACGATGAATGATCCGCTTTCTTTCCGTCGGTTCGGGGAGCAAGGGAAACGCCGTTCTTATTTATGACGAAGAGGCCCTTTTTCTTGTCGACATGGGGGTGAGCGAAAAGAGCTTGATCGCTGGGCTCTCCCGTCTTGGTAAGGGAATGGCCGACATCAACGCTGTCTTCTTTACCCATAGCCATAGCGACCATGTGAAGTCGGTGGCATTTCTTCCTCCGGGCCTCCCTCTTTATGCCGGTCGCTTGACTGTCGATTTTCCCCATGAGGTTCTTCCCCGCGGGAAAAGTGTCGACATCAAAGCCTTTCACATAACGGCCGTTCCCTCGAGCCACGATGCCAAGGATAGCCGCGGATATGTCTTCGAAAAGGGAGAGGAGAAGCTTTCCTATTTGACCGATACGGGCATTATCCCCGGCAAAACCCTTGCCTATTTGCAGAATTCAACCATTTTCTTTTTGGAAAGCAACCATGATATCGACATGCTGAAACTTTCGGGCCGGCCTCCTATGCTCATCAATCGGATTCGTTCGAAAAAGGGACATCTTTCCAACCGGCAATGCGTCGAAGTCCTTGCTGAGGCCATCGGCCCCCGGACGAAGGAAATTTGCTTGGCTCACCTCTCCGAGGAATGCAACGACCCCTTCCTTGCCATGGCCGTCGTTAGGGAAGGGCTCCTTGAAAAAGGCATCGACCTCGAGGCTCGGGGAATTGTCCTTAAGGCAGCCCTCCAATGGGAAATGGTGGAAGGGTGATGAAGATCAAAGTCATCGGCATTGGCCGCCTAAAGGACGCCTACCTTCGGGAGATGGAAGCCGATTATTTGAAGCGGCTTTCTCGCTTCGCGAAGGTGGAGGTCGTCGAATCGGAAGACTTCCCCAATCGCCCGGGCGAAGAAGAAAAGGCGATGGCCCGGGAATGGGAAAGCGCTTCCCGCCTCATCAAGCCGACTTCCTTTCTCTGCGCGCTCGACCCGCGGGGAAAGGAACTATCCTCCCATGAACTCCCGGACTTCTTGGAAAAGGCCTCCATCAAGGGGAAAGGCGAGATTGTCTTCCTCATCGGCGGCTCTCTCGGCCTTGACGAAAAAGCCCGCCGGCGGGCGGACTTCCTCTTTTCTCTTTCGAAGTTGACGCTGACTCACGGTTTTGCCCGGGTCCTTCTTTTGGAACAGCTCTACCGGGCTTTCAAGATTGCCTCGGGCGAGCCCTACGACAAGTGATCAAATCAACCCCAGTTTAAGCATCGCTTTCGCCCAGCCGTCCTCGTCGATGTCATCGGTAACGAAGCTGGCGGTCTTCTTGGCGTCTTCGACGGCGTTGCCCATGGCGACCGAGATTCCGGTATAGCCAAGCATGTCGACGTCGTTGTTGCCGTCGCCGATCGAAAGGGCATTCTCCTTGTTCCAGCCGTAGTATTCGAGAACGGCCTGGATGCCTTTGGCCTTGTCGCTGTCCTTCGGCATGATATCGACGGCATATTCGTCCCAACGGGCGGCCTTGCAGTTATGGAGGTGAGGGAGGAAGAGGTCTTCGTCGAATTGGTCGCAGAAGGCAATCATCTGGAAGACGGTGCGGTCATAGGGAATCGGGAACTTCCGGGGCTGGGGGAAACGGGTACCGAATTTGGCGTGGGCGTCAATGACCCGGTCGTCGATCATGTTGATATGCCCCTCGCTTTCCTCAATGAGGGTCAGCCCGAATTTGAGGCGGTAGGAGAACTTGACCATTGCGTCGACGACGTCGGAGGGAATGGGATATTTGTAGATGACGACATCCCCGATGGCCGCGCAGGCGCCATTCATCATGACGAGGCCGTCGGGCCGGAGGATGTTGAGAATGCCCGTCTTTCTTATGAGGTAGAAATTACGGCCGGACGAAAGGAAAACCTTGATTCCATTCTTCTGAAGGGCCTTCACGGCATCGATGGCTGAAGGGATGACTCGCCCCGTTTTATGGGAAAAGAGGGTGCCGTCGATATCCGAGAAGACGACTTTGATCTCACTTGCTTTGTTCACGCGGCTGCCTTCCTTGACTATTATTATTTCCGACAAATCTATGCTTTATCCAGAGTTCAGTCAATACGAAACGTTCGTCGACCCCGAAATGCCCCTCGTCAATGCCTATAAAAGCAAGGGCGGGCATGTCTTTTACGTGGAGCCGGGCTTCTACGAAGGCCTCATGGGCTATCGGGAGAGGCGGTACGACCGCTTCGACGAGATCATGAAAGCCATCGACCAGGTGATTGCGGACAACCCGAAGGTCATCTTCACCGGGAACTACGAATCGCCCTTCATGAGCAAGGACGGGTTCATTTACCGGGAAATTCAGGACATCGCTGATCCTCTTGGCATCTACGTCGAGGACAAGTCGCGCGGGAGCGACTACGGCGACTGAGCCAAGGGCCATAATCAGAAAGAAAAAAGCGGGCAGCTGCATGGCTGTCCGCTTTTATGATGGCTAGCGGTTAGGCGTTGTAAGTCGGGCGGAGGCTCTTCATGCTCATCCACATGATCCGCATGCCGAAGAGGAAGATGTAGAAGAGGATGCCCCAGGCCGGAATGAGGAAGGAAGCGATCATCGCCAGGACCGACGGGGAGAAGGAAGCCCAGTAGGCAATCTTCTGGCCGTCCCAGAAGGTGTAGCTGTTGAACGGGTTCCGCTTGCCCCTCGTCATGAGGAAGACGGTGAGGCCGAGGATGAAGGTGAGGGCCACGAAGATGGCCGCGTAGATGCCGATCCAGGTGAAGCCGCTGATGAGAAGGGTGTAATAGGCCGCTTCGGTGAAGACCTTTTGCCAGGTGGCGCTTACTTCGGTGACGTATTCCCGCGGATTGTCTTCGTAAGAAACCGGATACGCTCCGCCTTCGAAGTCGCGGACGGCGATTTTGCCGAGGCTCAGTCCCTCGAGGCTCGGGTTGTTCCACTCGCCGGTCGCGCTGCCCCTTACGGCGTTGCTGTTTTCACCGTCGTAGTTGGGCCGGAGGTAGATGACGTAGGCTTCTTTGGAAAGGACCATGAACGAGGTCGTCTTCAGGTTGTAGTTCTCATTGCCGGAAGTAGCCCGGTCGAGGACGACCTGGACGGCGAATTCCTGGGCGGTGTACTGGACGTCGTTGCCGAGGTAATAGACGGCGAAGTCGACGGTCGTGACCGTCTCGGCGACCGGCGGTTCTTCTTCGATGACGACCGAACTCGAATTCGAGGTTTCGACGGTCGGGATGTCAACGACCGTGTGGGTGTAGCTATGGAGATAGACCGGACGCCAGGCATTGCCTTCGTAGGCTTCGTCCCACGAGGTGCCTTCGTTGACCAGCTCCCCGTCTTTTACGACGAGCTCAACGCCCTTGGCTTCGAGGTCGCGCGAGAAGTCGGCAAGGGCGGTATTGAGTCCGTATGTCGGGCTGTTGAGGATCGCTCCGCCCGATTGGGTAAAACTCGTCACGGTGAAGGGAATGAGGGCGATGATGACCGAAAGGATGGCGATGCCGACCGGGGCATACCATTTCTTTTTCCGTCCTTCGACGCAGTAGTCGTTGCTGACCCAAGTTTTGAGCCAGAAAAGAATCGCCGGCCAGATCCTGGCTTTCCAAACATTGGTCTTTTTTGAACTCTTGGTCGGGTTGTTGACCTTTTTCGCTTTGATTTTCTTCTTGTTCGACATGTCTATTCCTTAACTAGAGGCTAGGTAACAATACACCGAAGAAGGCGCGGGGACAAAGAAAACCCGCTTAAGCGGGTCTTCTTCTCGAAAATTATCGCGGCTACTTTTTGGTCGTCTGGGTCTTTTCAAGGCCGAGAACTGCCGAGCGTTTCTCTTCGTACTCTTCGGCCGTGATGATTCCTTCCTCTTGAAGCTTTTTATACTCCTTGAGGGTGGCGATCCGGCTTTCGAGCTGGGTGTTCTTGTAGGTTGGCGAGAGGAGAAGGATGACGAGCAAACGGCAGCCGAGACTTAGGAGGATGCAGGCAGCGGCAATGATTTCGAAGAT
>CASFWS010000093.1 GCA_949298295.1 uncultured Bacillota bacterium
ACGAAAAAAACGTCGCAAAGGAAGCCGTCACGCGAAAAGAGTTTTGTCGGGTGAAAAACCCTCCGAAAAAAGGCCATTTTTCCGGGCAAGGGAGCACGCAAACAGACAAAACGGAGAGCGTTCGGAAGAGTCGGAAAACAGCGTAAAATACGAGGAAAAACGCGCAATCATACAAAGAGAAGAGATACCCATGGTCTTGGACTACGACATCATCGTCATCGGCGCAGGACACGCCGGCTGCGAGGCCGCCTCGGCCGCCGCACGCCTCGGCTCGCGCACGCTGCTGCTGACGATGGATATGCTCAAATTTGCCGAAATGTCGTGCAACCCCGCCGTCGGTGGAGTTGCTAAAGGACAGATAGTCAGAGAGATAGACGCTTTAGGCGGTCAGATGGGCCGCATCACGGACCTCACGACCCTGCAGTTTCGGATGCTCAACCGCTCGAAGGGAGCGGCAATGTGGAGTCCGCGGGCACAGTGCGACAAGCGGGCCTTCTCGGAGGAGTGGCGGCGCACGCTGGAGAATACGCCCAACCTCTACATCTGGCAGGATGCCGCCGTCGAGCTGCTCTTCGGCGAAGAGCCTGCACCGAGGGCAGGGGAGCCCTGCGCAACGCCGGCAACCGCAACGAACGGCGCCGACGCCGGCAGCGAATGCAGCACCTCGGCCGAAACCGCAGCGGACAGCCCGCGCGAAACCGCGGACCGGCAGCCGCGCCGCCATATCCGCGGCGTACGGACACGGATGGGAGTCGAGTTCTCGTGCCGCGCCGTGGTGCTCACGAGCGGCACCTTCCTCGGAGGGTTGATGCACTGCGGTGCAGCCCATG
This sequence comes from uncultured Bacillota bacterium, assembly GCA_949298295.1. Classification (GTDB taxonomy): domain Bacteria; phylum Bacillota_I; class Bacilli_A; order RFN20; family CAG-826; genus UBA4951. Next base: position 831 of record CASFWS010000093.1, read on the forward strand.
CCGAAGGGGGAAGGGCGGGAGATGCCGCCTCGCACGGCATCACCGAATCGCTCGTCGCCGCGGGGTTCGAAACGGGCCGCATGAAGACCGGAACCCCCGCGCGGCTCGATGCCCGCACCATCGACTTCAGCCGGCTCGAACCGCAGCCCGGCGACGAAAAGCCCGAAAAGTTTTCGTTCGCACCCGAAATACATCCCGTAGGGGAGCAGATGCCCTGCTATCTGGTCTACACCTCGCCCGAGGTACACGAAATCCTGCGCAGCGGGTTCGACCGCTCGCCCCTCTTCAACGGCACCATTCACGGCATCGGACCGCGCTACTGTCCCTCGATTGAGGACAAGCTGCGCACCTTTGCCGACAAGGAGCAGCACCAGCTCTTCCTCGAGCCCGAGGGGCGCACGACCAACGAATACTACCTCAACGGCTTCTCGTCGTCGCTGCCCTGGGAGGTGCAGTGGGAGGCGCTGCACCGCATCGCGGGGTTTGAGCATCTCCACATCTACCGCCCGGGCTACGCCATCGAGTACGACTACTTCCCGCCGACGCAGCTGCACCATTCGCTCGAGACGAAACTCGTCTCGGGACTCTTCTTCGCCGGACAGGTCAACGGTACGACCGGATATGAGGAGGCAGCCGCCCAGGGTCTGATGGCGGGCATCAACGCCCACAGGAAGCTGAAAGGGGAGGAGCCCGTCGTACTGCAGCGCGACGAAGCCTACATCGGCGTACTCATCGACGACCTGGTGACCAAGGGGGTCGACGAACCTTACCGCATGTTCACCTCGCGGGCCGAGTACCGAATCCTGCTCCGACAGGACAATGCCGACATGAGGCTGACGCCGAAAGGGTATGAAATCGGTCTCATCACGCCGGAAAGAGCGGCTCATTTCGAGCAAAAAAAATCGCTCGTAGAATCGCTTATTTCCTTCGCCCGTCGACTGAGTGTCAAAGCAGCCGAAATTGACGACTATTTGAAATCGCTCAATTCGGAGCCTTTGAGCCAGGGTCGCAAGCTCTACGAAGTCGTCATGCGCAACGATGTCACCTTCCGCGGGCTCCGCGAGGTGCTGCCCAAGCTGCGACGATTCATGGAAGAGGAGGGTATGACCGACGAGGCGATGGAGGAGGCCGAAAAGAAATGAATGCCCGCTATTTCCTTTGGCAGCTTCGCCGCTGGCTCGGCTTCGGGATCGTCTACCTTTCCTTGGCCCTTGGGGTCTCCGTCCTTGTCCCCTTCCTCATTAGGCCCGAGGAAGGCGGGGCGGCCGCGGTGTTTTCCACGGCATCTCTCATTCCCCTCTATTTCGGGTCGGCTTTCGCCGTCCTCATGGCCGGGCTTACCTTCTCCTATCGCTACAGCCGCCGCTCGAGCGACTATTTCCTTTCCCTCCCTACCCCTGCGCTCGGCTTCCGCCTGGCCCGGATGCTCGTCAGCCTCATCTACGTCCTCGTCCCCTACGTCGTCTCCTTCTTCCTTACGACGGCCGTCGTCGCGCTCCGCTTCGGGCCTATCGACGCCGGCCTCGTCTTCGGGACCTTCGGCTATGCCTTCGCGATGCTTGTTGCCACCTATCTCCTCTTCCTCTTTCCTTTCGCCCGGGCCAAGACGGTCTTCGAGGCTCTTTTCCTCCTCGTCCTCGTCATTTCGATCCTGAGTCTCGATCTCGTTCCCTATGGGCTTTACACCCTCTTGAGCCCAATGGGCGGCACCTACGACCCGACGAATACCGCGTCCTGGGAAGTCCTTCTCTCCTCGGCCCTTTTCCCGATGGGCATCGCCTACCCGAGCCTCAGTTACGGCGTCTTCATCCTTCCCCTTCTCGGAGGGGCGAGCCTCGAGGAAATCCCGCCTCTTCTTGGGCAGATCATCACCGCCAAGACCATCGTCTATCCCCTCCTCGCCCTCGCCTCCGGGGCGACGGCCCTCTTTCTCAAGGAGCCATCGGGCGAAAAGATGGGCACATCGAGCAAGGGTCCCCTCATGGAACGCTACCTTCTCCACTACGTCATGGCCGAGTTGGCCTTGATGCTCGGTTCCTCGGCCCTCATCTTCACCTACCTCCCCATCATCCCGGTCATCCTAATAATCATTTACCTCGTCTTCTATTACGGGGTCGTCTCTCTCTACAACCATTCGTTCATCCCGACCTTGGCCGATCTACCAGGCTATGGGGCAAGCCTCCTCTTCTTCGCCGTCGGGATCATCACCTGCGCCATCGCGATGTACGCCTGAAGCAAAGAAAAGAAAGGCCTTTTGCAAAGGAAAAACGGACCCTAAAGGAGGAAACTGGGTCCGTTTTTTCGCTTAGAGAATCGAGAGGATATTCCCGAGCCCCGTCGCTTCGCTCGGGCCGGTGAACACCGGGAGACCGCTTTCGACGGCCGTGAGCTCGTTGAGGTAGAGGTTCTTGCTCCCGCCGCCGAAGATCCTTATCCCCCGCGGGGAGAAGGAGGCGAGGCGGGAAAGTTCCTCGATGCTCCGAGCGTATTCCTTGGCGAGGGAAACGTAGACGGCCTTGAAGTAGTCGCCCGGGGAGGTCGGACGGGGATAGCCGCCCTTTTCGAGGAGAGCCTCGAGGGCCTCTTTCATCGAAGGGGGATTCATGAGTTCTCCGGCTGTCGGGTCGAAATGCCCGGGATAGGAACTCGCCCTGGCCCGTTCGACGGCCTTGGCGATCGGCTCTTCGGGGAGCATCTCGGCTTTCAGGCGGTTGGCCATCCACATGCCGGAGATGTTCTTGAGGAAACGCACTTCCCCGAAGCGGGAAAGTTCGTTGGAGAAGCCCTTCTCGAAAGCCGCGGAGGAAAGATAGGGTTGGGAGGCGAGGATGCCGATGAGGGACCACGTCCCCGAGGAGATGAGGACCTCGCCCGCCTTGGCCAAGGAGCCAAGGAAGGCCGCGGCCGTATCGTGGGAAAGGGCCGCCCGGACCTCGAGGTCGAAGCCGACCTTTTCTTGGATCTCCGGCTTGAGGCGGCCGATGCTCGTCCCGGCTTCGACCACCTCGTAGAAGAAGGAGGGGGAAAGGCCAAGCTCGGAAAGGACCTCTCTTTGGAAATCGGGGCCGCCGGGGACAAGAAGCCCCGAGGTCGAGGCGATCGAGAGCTCGTTCGCCTTCTTCCCGGTAAGGAGGTAGGCGAGGTAGCAAGGGAAGAAGAGAAGGCCTTCGGCTTTCGAAAGCTTCCCGCTTTCCCGGTCGAGGAAAAGCTGGTAGACGCTATTGAACTCCATCGGCTGGATGCCGGTCAGCTCAAAGAGGCGGGACGGGGTCAAAAAGCGTTCCTTAACCCCGGTGGTCCGACTATCGCGGTAGGAGACGACATCCCCGAGGAGGTGTCCGCTCTCATCAAGGAGGGCGTAATCGACCCCGAAGGAATCGATGCCGAGGAATGAAGGCTCCTTCCCGAGCTCATGGCACTTCCGGAGGCCGATGAGGATCTCGGCGAAAAGGGCTTCGCAGTCCCAATGGCAGTGCCCTTCCCCGTCGTCGACGAGCGGCGTCTTGAAGCGATGGACCTCCTCGAGGCCCCGCTTCCCCTCCTCCGAAAGGGAGGAGAGGAGAAGCCGTCCCGAAGTGGCGCCGATGTCGAGGGCCGCTTCGTAGCGTTTCATTTGAGGTAGCCGGGATGGGGGACGAGGCCGAAGTGGTCGGCGATGGCCTTGAGCCCCTCGTCGTCGATGTCGTTGAGCACCTTGTGCCCAAGCTCGCCCATCATGATCTGGGCGGCCTTCTCGACGGTCTCGATGAGGCCGAACGCCTCGTCGATCGTCTCCCCGGAGCCGTAGACCCCGTGGAG
>CASFWS010000094.1 GCA_949298295.1 uncultured Bacillota bacterium
CATCTCGATCCGCGGCATTACGAGCTTTCCGAGACGGCCGAACACTACGAGGGGATCCTTGTGCGTTCGGCCGATCTGCTTTCGGCAGAATTCCCGCCGGAGCTGGTGGGAATTGCACGGGCGGGGGCGGGCTATAACAACATCCCGGTCGACCGCTGCACGGAACAGGGAATTGTGGTCTTCAATACCCCCGGCGCCAACGCCAACGCCGTCAAGGAACTGGTCATCTGTGGAATGCTGCTGGCCGGACGGCGGATCATCGAGGCGACCTCGAAGCAAGGCGGCCACCTCGCGAGCAACCTCGGGACCGTCGAGCTGACGATCGCCCTCTACCGGGCCTTCGACTTCCCGAAGGACAAGCTCATCTTCGACGTCGGCCACCAGTCCTACGCCCACAAGATCCTCACCGGCCGCTCCCTCGAGGGGATGGGCCGAAAAGGGGGTCCGGCCCCCTTCATCGCCCGAGAGGAATCCCCCTATGACCTTTTCGAGGCCGGCCACGCCGGGACGGCCGTCTCGGCCCTTTGCAGCTTCTGCCTCGACCGCGACCTTAAGAAGGAGAAGCACGAGGTCGTCGCCCTCGTCGGGGACTCCTCGATCGTCAACGGCCTCTCCTTCGAGGCCCTCAACTACTTCCCGAGCCTCCATAGCAAAGGCATCATCGTCATCAACGACAACGACATGTCGATCTCGGCCCCGGTCGGGGGGATGGGCGATTTCTTCCGCTCGATCTCGACTTCCCGGGCCTACAACCGCCTGAAGCGCGGCTATAAGAAGGCCCTAAGCCTCACGAAGGCCGGCGACTGGCTATATGAACTCAGCTACGCCTTCAAGACGAAGGTCAAGGCGATGCTCGTCCCGACCTCCCTTTTCGACAACATGGGCTACACCTACATCGGCCCGGTCGACGGTCATTCCTTCAAGGCCCTCGAAAAGGCCTTCAAGAAGGCCAAGGCGGCCAGTAAGCCGGCTGTCGTCCACGTCCTCACCCAGAAAGGGCGGGGCTACCTTAGAGCCGAGGAAGACCGGACCGGCTACTGGCACGGGGTCACCCCATTCGACGTCGACGAGGGGACCCCCAAAAGCCTCCACCCCGGCTACCTTTCCTGGTCGCACTACTTCGGGGACCTCGTCGAAAAGGCGATGGCGGAGGACGAAAACCGCCTCCTCGTCTGCCCGGCGATGATCAAGGGGAGCCACCTCGAGGCGGCCTTCGCCCGCTACCCGGAACGTTCCTTCGACGTCGGGATCGCCGAGGAGCACGCCCTGACGATGGGCGGGACCTTGGCCTCTTTGGGGAGGAAGGTCATTATTTCCGTCTATTCGAGCTTCCTCCAAAGAGCCTACGACGAGCTCCTCCACGATGCTGCGCGGATAGCCGCCCCTATCCTCCTTCTCATCGACCGGGCCGGCTTCGTCGGGAAGGACGGGCCGACCCACCAAGGGATCTACGACCCGGCCTACCTCCGCTCGATCCCCGGCGTCCGCCTTTCGATGCCTTCGACCGTCGAAATCGCCTCCTTCCTCTTTGAGGAGGGGCTCTCCTTCAAGAAAGGGCCCTTTGCCATCCGCTATCCCCATTCCCTCTTCCCCTTGGAAGCGAAAGACCCCCGCCTCCCGGAAAGGGGCGAAGGCCTCTTCCTCCGGGAAGGAAGCGGGACAGCCCTCCTTGTCGCCCTCGGGCCCCTCGGGCGCTCCTTCATGGCCGAGGCGGGGGAAGGCTTCGACCTCCTCGATCCCGTCTATCTCTTCCCCTTGGGGGAAAAGACCCTTTCCCGCCTCCTTTCCTACGAGAGGATCGCCGTTTACGACCCCTATGGGACGAAGGAGGGCTTCGCCTCCTCCCTCGCCCTCGCCCTCGAGGAAAGGGGCTACCGGGGCCGGCTCTACGTCCACGCGGCGCCTAGCGACTACGTTCCCTCGATGAGCGTCGAGGAACAGTTGTCCTTCGCGGGGCTCGGGAAGGAGTGCCTGCCCCTCGTCCGCCGGGAACTGCTTGCTTAACATAATCGAATTCGGTGCTAAGATGGCTCCGTGACCCGGATCATCATGCACATCGACCTCAACGCCTTCTTCGCCCGGGCCGAGGAGATCCGCCATCCTTCCTACGAAGGGAAGCCGATCGTCGTCGGGGGGCAGGGGCCCCGGGGCGTCGTCTCGACGGCCAGCTACGCGGCCCGGAAGTTCGGCATCCATAGCGGCATGCCCCTCTTCCAGGCCCGGCGGGCCTGCCCGGACGCCCTTTTCTGCCCGGTCGACTTCCCTTATTACGAGATGCTTTCGCGGTCCTTCCGGGCCTACCTCGGGCGCTTTTCCTCCCTCGTCGAGCCGGCCTCGATCGACGAATGCTACGTCGACCTCACCCGCCAGCTCGGGCGAAGCGAGGACCCCCTCCCTTACCTCCGCTCCCTCCAGAAGGGGCTCTACGAGGAGATCGGCCTCAAGAGCTCGATCGGTCTCGCCGCGACGAAGTTCCTCGCCAAGATGGGGAGCGACTACCGGAAGCCGATGGGCATCACCATCGTCCGGAAGAAGGACATCGACGCCCTCCTCGGGCCGCTCCCGATCGAAAGCTTCTACGGAATCGGCAAGAAGACGGCTGCCCGCCTCCGCGAGCTCGGGATCAGGACGATCGCCGCTTTGAAGGAAAGCCTCCTCCACTCCGAAAGCGGGACCCTCAAGGTCCTCGGTTCCTTCGCCCCCTCGTGCCTTCTTTACCTCAAGGGCGGCGGGGACGATAGGGTGAAGAGCGAAAGCGAGGCGGCGAAGTCGATTTCCCGCTCGATTACCCTCGGCTCCGATAGCGACGACGAGGGGCTTATCCTCGAAAAACTCAAGGATATGAGCCGGGAAATCGCCCTTGCCCTCGCCTCCGAGAGGAAGAAGGCCCGGACGGTGACGATGACCCTCCGCGACCCTTCTTTCCGCACCCACAGCCGTTCCTTGACCCTCGAGAAGGGCATCGGCTCCGCCGAGGAGATATTTGAGCAGGGAAAGACCCTTTACGAATCCTCCTTCGCCGGCTGGACGGCCCGCCTTGTCGGCCTCGGGGTCAGTAGCCTCTACGACCCGCGGGAGGAAACGGTCCAGATGTCCTTCTTCGACTACCCGGAATTCGAGAAGATGGATAAGACGCGCCTCCTCGTAAACGAATTCAACCGCCGCCTCGGGAAGGGCGGGAAGCTGATGATTGCCAGGGAGGCCAAGAAAAATGGGACTGAATGAGGCGGCGGAGCGCTACTTCCAGTTCCTCCTTACCGAGAAGGGGGATAGCCCTTCGACCGTAGCAAGCTACCAAGAAGACCTTCTCGCCTTCGAGAAGGAGCATCCGGAAATTAGTAAGGCCGAAGAACTTACCCCGGAAGCCGTGAAGGGCTACCTCTCTTCCCTCCTCGAAAGGGAGTTTGCCCCTTCGAGCATCCTCCGGAAGCTTTCCTTCTTCCGGCGTTTCCTCCTCTTCCTCGTCGAGGAAGGCTATGCCGATGAGGCCCTCCCACCTTCCTTCCGGGGGCCGAAGAAAAGGAAGCGCCTTCCTAATGTCCTTACGACCGCGGAGGTCGAGGCCCTCCTTTCGATGCCCGATACGAAAAGCGAGCGCGGGGCAAGAGACTTGGCGATGCTCGAGACGATGTATGCGACCGGCCTCCGGGTGAGCGAGCTCTGTTCCCTCAAGCGGAGGAACGTCGACCTCGAAAACGGGACCGTCCGGGTCATCGGGAAGGGGAGTAAGGAACGGACCGTCCCCCTGGGCGACTACGCCCGGGAGTGCCTCCTTTCTTACCTTAGGCTCTTCCGTTCCCGGAACAAGGGGTCCCGCTCGCCCTATCTTTTCCTCAACCGCTCCGGGAAGCCAGTCAGCCGGAACTACTTCTTCCTCGCCGTCCGGGAATACGCCCTGAAGGCCGGGATTGCCAAGAGGGTCAGCCCCCATACCCTCCGCCATAGCTTTGCTACCCACCTCCTCGAAAACGGGGCTGACCTCCGCTCGGTCCAGGCTCTCCTCGGCCACGGCAAGATCAAGACGACGGAGATCTATACCGAGGTCTCCTCCCGGCGGATCATCTCGGCCTACGACCTCTACATGAAGCGGGGGCGCTAGGAAGCGTCCTTGACATTTTTTGCGGCGGCGCCATTCTTTAAGCAGTAGGGGCTTTCTTTGTCGAAGCGGCCCCAAAGGAGGAACCGCGATGCCTGGACGGACCCTCGGAGCCTACTTGGCCAAGGCCATCATCGCCCTTTCCTTTCCCTTGGCCCTTCTTATCGTCTATCTCTCCGGCGGCTTTCCCGCTGGCTATCCGAGTGGCGTCGGCTTTTTCGGGGATCCTTATTTCTATGGCATTTGGCTCATGCCTTTCCTAAGCGTCTACGAAATCGTCTACGTCCTCTTCGTCCACCGGCCCCGGCGGGTAAGCGACTACCTCGCCGCGGCCCTCTGCCTCATGAGCCTTCTTTTGAACGCCTATCTCTTCCTCTATCCCTTTTCCGGGAACTACTACTTCGCCTCCCGCGCGGCAAGGGAAGTTGCTTCCTATGCCGCGGCAGCCGCCGGCCCCCTCATGAGCTTCTTCTATCTTGCCGGGGCGAGCCTCTCCTTCTTCCTCTATAGCGAGGAAAAC
>CASFWS010000095.1 GCA_949298295.1 uncultured Bacillota bacterium
CTACATTTGGATGAACAGCCTCGAAGGGCAGGATTCCCTCCTCAAAATGATGGCCTTCGACGAGCTATCCGAGGTACCCCTCGGCGACGGGGAATACGAGCTGGTCGGCCTCTTCGAGCGGCGGGAAGCGGCCGTCGAATACGATCTCGCCCTTTCCGAGGAACGAAGCGAAAGCCATTACCTCCTTGCCCGCCTCATCCTCGACGAGGAGGGGAACCCCCTTTCTTCCATCGCTTCCTTTTCTTCCGGAGACGACATCGAGCTAGCCGCGGCCGTCAGTGCCTACGCGGCCGAACGAAGGGTCTTCGAAAAATTCGAAGGCCTCGTTCTTTCTCGAGAGAGAGGACCGGAGGGAAAGGGAAGCTACGCTCAGGCCCCGTTTCTCAGCGCCTCTTCCCCCTTCAAAGGGGAAGGGCGCATCCTCCCTCTTTACGAAATCAAGGGAATGACCCTCTTAAGGGAAACTCGTTACGCGGATGGAATCGATCTTCTTATGGAGGCCCTGCCCGCCGACGCCTCCCCGGACGAGGTCGATCCCTTCGGCGACGCCCTCCGGCCCCTCTTCAAGGAAGCCTGGCTCTTCGACGAGGAAGGGACCGGCTATGCCTATTTCGACTGGGGGAAGCTCCGCCTTTCCCTCGGGGAGGACAGGCGGGAGCACCTTTCGACGATTCAGTCCGCGGGGTCCTTGTAGAGCTTCGAGCGCGGGTCGACGGCGAGGAACCTCCCGTCGTCGAGGAGGAAGCAATAGATCTTGCTCCCTTCCTCCAGCTTTTGGCGGTACAGGCTGAAATTCCCCAGCAAAAGGCCAACCAATTCGCCCTTTTCCGTCGCATAGATGGCCGAGATTTTCTCGCGGGGCCGCCCGAAGGGATCGTGCCAGGACACCTCGGCGACGACGAAATGGCCCTTGAGGGCAATCTCCTTCCCGTAGCGGAAGAAGGCCTCGTAGGCGAGAAGGTAGCCCATGTAGAGGGTCACGACGACCATGAGGAAGATGCACCAGAATAGCCAATCTTGCCCGAAGACCAGGTAAAAGGCCGCGAAGGCCGCGATCCCAAGGGCAGAGAGGCCGAGGGCCAAGGCATATAGGAGGATGGCGCGCCTGACCCCGTAAACATCGATTTGCTTCATGGGCCTAGTTTAGCTTAAGTCTTCCTTCTCTGCCTTTCTTTTCCTATACTTCCGCATGCCCGGTACCCTGTCGGGACTGGAGCGGAGGTCACCTTTATGCTACTTGCCGTCGACATCGGCAACTCTTTCGTCAAGATCGCCCTTCTTAAGGAAGGGAACGTCGTTGCCCGCCTTTCCCTCGAGACCGAGAGAAGGAAAAGCGCGGACGAGTATCTCGAGCGGATTGCCTATAGCCCCCTTGGGCGCCTCATCAAGGAGGAAGGCGTCGAGGGAGCCGTCCTTTCCTCGGTCGTGAGTTCCCTCACATCCAATTTTCTTTTCGTTCTCGAGCGCCTCAGCGGGAAAAAACCGCTCCTCCTTGGGGAGAATGCCCGGACCGGCATCGCCCTCAAGGTCGACCATCCCCTCGAGGTCGGGAGCGACCTCGTCGCCGCCGCTTCTGGGGCTCTCTACCTTGGGAAGCTCCCGGCTTTCATCGCCGACCTCGGGACGGCTAGCAAGTTCATCTACGTCGATAAGGACGGCGCCTTCCGCGGGGTGGCCATCGCCCCCGGGATCCGGGGCGGGGCCCTTTCCCTTCGCGAGAGGACCTCTTCCTTGCCCGAGGCCTCCCTTTCCCTTCCGCCTTCGCCTTTAGGCAAGAACACCTTCGATAGCCTCAACGCCGGCCTCCTTTACGGGTCAGCCTATGCCTGCCGTGGCTTCCTGAGGGATTTCGAAGCCATCGCAGGGGAGGAAATGACGCCCTATCTCACCGGCGGGAACGCCCGCTTCGTCAAAAGCCTTCTCCCTTCCTTTGTCTACGAGCCGGACCTCTTGATGAAGGGGCTAAGCCGCATCCACGCGCGGAACCGGGAGGAATGAACATGGACTGGAACTCGATTTTGACCTGGGTCCTCGTCTTCGCCTTCCTTTTGGCGGTCCTTGCTTTCTACCAGGCGAGCTTCCGTGCCGAGCGGAAGACGAAGAACATCGCCTTCGACGCCATCATCATCGCCATCATCCTCGTCATGGGCCTCATCCCCCAGGTCGGCTATCTCTTCATCCTTCCGTGGCTCGCCCTCACCTTGCTCCACATCCCCGTCCTTGTCGGGGCAAGCATCGGCGGGGCTAGGCGCGGCGCCCTTTACGGGCTCGTCTTCGGCCTTACCTCGATGGCCCAGGCGGCGATGAACGGGACCGGCCTCAACGCCTTCTTCGTCTATCCCTGGATCGCCCTTCCCCCGCGGATCGTCTTCGGCTTCCTCGCCGGGCTTTTCTTTTCTCTTACGAAAAGAAGTCCTAAACTATCCGGTGGTTTGGGGAAGGGCGTGCTTTCCTTCCTCCTCACCGTCCTCCACACCGGCCTCGTCTTCCTCACCCTTTATGCCTTTTACCCGGGCGAGATCGCGGGCTACTTCGCAAGCAGCGACCCGGTGGCCGAGGGCGTGGCCATCACCTTCCTCGTCTCGGTCCTCCTCGGGGCCCTCGGGGAAGCTTCCCTCGCCGCGGCGATGGTGCCCCTCATCGACCGGCCTTTGAGGAAAATGGAAAGCGCGCGCCCGCAATAGATCAAGAAAGAAGGTAAGAGAAATGAGCAAATTCACGCGTCTAGCGAAACCCTATTACAAGACGGCCACGATGGCCCTCCAGAAGCTTGTGAGCATCGACTCCCATTACGACGAAAGCACCATCTCCAAGGACCGGCCCTATGGAGCCGGGGTCGATAAGGCCTTCGACTACCTTCTGAAACTTGCCAAGGAATACGGCTTCGAAGGGCGGAAGGTGCTCGGCCGGGCCGTCGAGATTTCTTACGGCCATAGCGGACCCCTCGTCGGGGTCTATGCCCACGCTGACGTCGTGCCAGCCAGCGGGAAATGGAGCGTCCCGCCCTTCAAGCCGGCCATCGACGGGGAAGGGAAGATGATCGGCCGGGGAACCAGCGACGACAAAGGGCCCGTGGTGGCCGCCCTATTCGGCCTCAAGCTCCTCAAGGATCACGGCCTTGTGAGCGGCTACCGGGTCAAGCTCGTCGTCGGCGGCGACGAGGAGCGCGGCTCCTCCTGCCTCGAGCACTATTTCAAGGAAGGGCGCGGGGAAGAGCCCGCCCTCGCCTTTACCCCGGATGCCGACTATCCGCTCATCTATGCCGAGAAGGGCGTCGACCAGCTTTCCCTGAGCCGGGCCATCGACCTCTCCCCGGTCATCGCCCTTTCGGGCGGAACGGCGGTGAACGCCGTCTGCGATTCTTGCCTTGTGACCCTCCCGCCCGACGAGAAGTTCGTTTCCTACCTCAAGGAGAAGAAGGCCGATTGCGACATCGCCAGTAGCGACGTCCTCCTCATGGTGACCTTCAAGGGCCGCTCCGCCCACGGAGCCGAGCCGGAAAAGGGCGTAAACGCCGGCCTTGCCGCCCTTAAAGCCCTTTCCGAGTTCTACCGTAACGAGGAGCTTGCCAAGATTTACGACGCCCTCCGCCATCCCCTCGGTTCCTCGTTCGGCGGGGACCACGTCGCCAAGGAGCTTGGGCCCTCGACCTTCAACTACGGCCTTTTCTCCTACGACGGGAAGACCCTCCGCTTCACTGTCGACTTCCGTTACGGGGAAGACTGCGACTTCGAGAAAGCCGAAGGAAAGCTGAGGGAAGCGACCGGGGCCGAGCTTTCCCTCCTCTCCCGCTCGCCGGCCCTCTTCTCCCCGAAGGACGGCCTCCTCGTGAAGACCCTCATGAAAGTCTACCGGGCCGAGACGCTGAAGCTCTTTTCCAAGCCCCTCGCCATCGGGGGAAACACCTACGCCAAGCACGTGAAGAACTGCGTGGCCTTCGGGGCCGCCTTCCCCGGCCATGACGGTCGGATGCACGCTCCCGATGAATACATCTACATGGACGATTTCCATAAGGACATCGCCATATACGCCCACGCGATCGACGCCCTCGGGAAGGCGGCCCGCTCCAAGTGAGAGGCCGTTACAAAGGCTGGACGCCCCTTTATATCGACGCCCATCCTTCCTTCTCCCCGCGTTCCATCGACCCTTCCGACTCCTTTTACCGGGGACGCCTCGTCCTCGAGATCGGAAGCGGAAAGGGCGGCTATCTCGTCAAGAAGGCGTCCCTTCATCCCGATGTCCGCTTCCTCGGCCTCGAACGCGACGTCTCGAGCTGCGGCTCGGGGGTCAAGAAAGCGGTGGAGGCCGAACTTAGTAACATCCGGATCTGCAACCTCGACTTCGACGAGGCCTACGAGGACCTCAAGGGGCTCTCCTTCGAGGAAATCCACGTCCATTTCCCCGACCCGTGGCCGAAAAGGCGGCACGAGAAAAGACGGCTTCTCTATCCCGAGCGGCTGCGGAAGATCCTCTCCCTCCTCGCCCCGGGCGGACACCTCGAGTTCCGGACCGACAACGACGACCTCTACGCCTATTTCCTCGAAAGCTATCCCCTGGCCGGGGGCAGGCTCCTCGAGGGGCCCTATCCCCCCGAGGAAG
>CASFWS010000096.1 GCA_949298295.1 uncultured Bacillota bacterium
CACCGAGGATGGGATGTCCTACCTCGGGGCCAGCGACTTCGTCCAAAGCTATTGGAACGAAGGGCAGGCCTACCAGGTCGAAGGCCTCTATTCCCTCCCCTGGACGAAGTCGACCGAGCTCCTCTTCTACAACCAGGACCTCTTCAACGAGAACGGCTGGACCGTCCCGACGACCTGGGAGGACATGTGGGATCTTTGCGAGCGGATCCAAGAGACCTGCTCGGCGACCGTCCCGAATTGGTATGCTCCCCTCGGCTACGATAGCGACTCCAACCTCTTCATCACGATGTGCCGGCAAAACGGCATCGATTACACCGATAACACCGCCTCCAACCCCATCCTCTTCGACAATGCCGAGGCCCGGGAGATGGTGAAAGACCTCAAGGAGAAGTACGACGCCGGGCTTATCCGGACCAAGCTCTCCGGCCCGAACAACTCCTACACCTCGAGCTATTTCGATCAGGGGCAGGTGGCGATGATGATCTCCTCCTCCGGCGGCACCAGCTACGCCAACACCGTCAATTTCACGGTCGGCGTGGCCCCGGCCCCCTATTCCCTCGAGCAGGAATACGTCTCGCAGGGACCCTCGATTTGCTTCTTCTCCAATTCGAGCTGGGAAGAGCGCTACGCGGCCTGGCTTTTCTACCGCTTCTGCACGAGCGCCGAGAATAGCGCCTACATCGCGACGTCTTCTTCCGGCTATGACCCGGTCCGGCAGTCGAGCTACACCTGCGACTACTACACGAGCTGGCTCGAAGGCAATGCCGACTCCCTCTTCGGACGGGCCTCGCAAGTGACCCGCTCGATCAGCGACCACACCTTCTACACCGACGTCTTCCCGGGATCGGCCGTCTGCCGGACCCAGGTCGGCAATATCATCGGCAACGTCTTCCTCAACACGAACAACTACTCGATCGACCAACTGATTGAATCGGCCTTCACCGACGCCTACAACCAGTGCATGGCGGCCATTTGAAAGGAGACAGCATGAAAAAAGCGCTTCTTCTCTCCGTCTTGCTCCTCGCCCTCGCCTCCTGCGGGGGAGATGGAACATCTTCTTCCGCGCCCTCCTCGAGCTCGGAGGGATGCGACACGACCGTCTACACCGACCAGGTGAAGCTGACCCTTGACTACAAGGGCAAGGTCTTTAGTCAGGACGGCATCGGCGAGGTCAAGATGATCCGCCACGTCGACGGGGACACGACCCACGTCCATCAGTACTTGGCCGACGGCACCGAGGATACCTCGGAGATGATGGCCCTACGCTACAACTGCATCGACACCCCGGAATCGACCGGCGGGGTCGAGCCGTGGGGGTACGACGCTTCCGACTATACCCATCGGGTTCTCGATAACGCCGCCCACATCGTCGTCTCGAGCAACTTCACCGATTACCACCTCCCGGAAAAGGACGGCAACCTCCGTTATCTTTCCTACGTCTGGGTTACCGAGGTCGAAGACCCGACCCTCGACGACTTCCGCCTCCTCAACCTCGAGCTCGTCGAGCAGGACCTCGCTCAGATCACCGGTGTCGAGGATTCCATCTACGCCGACTATTTCTATGCCGCCGACGCCAAGGTCCGCTGCTCGGGCAACTATATCCATAGCGACCGCGTGGACCCGCGCCTACCGACGACGGCCATCTCGACGACCCTTATGGAAATCGTCGAAGGGAAGCGGTGGGACAGCGAGACGGAGACCTACATCGACTGGGATTGGCTGACCCCAAGCAGCAACCCCGGCTACGAGGATAGCGGCCTTTCTTCCTTCCGGGTGACCTTCCCCTGCACGGTCTCCTATAACTACTCCAACCAAGGCGACAACGCCTACGTTGCCGATTATGCGCCGACCCCGGACGATCCGAGCGTCTCCCGTTGGTACGGCATCTACGTCTTCGGCTTCTACAAGGCCGTCGAACCGCTCCGGCGGGTCGGCTGGCGTCTCCAAATGAACGGCATCCTCGCCGAGTTCAACGGCAATTACCAAATCGCCGACGTCCATTACTCGAGCCTCTATCCGGGCGACGACTACATCTCGGTCATCTCCCAGAATCCCGAGGCTGATGGCTACCCGGTCTACGATATCCCGACCGTTACCTTGGCCGACCTTCAGGACGACTATTACGTCAACCTCCCGGTCCGGATCGAGTCGGATACGACCTACCTCCGCGTCTATTCGGGAACCATCCACGACCGGACGAACAACAACCCTATCACGGCCGACAACTTCGAGGATTACTTCTCGAAGCCGGGGGAAACCTTCAACGTCGTCGGCCCCGTCGTTGCCTACACCAATTCGCGGGGCACGACCCAATACCAGATCCAAGTCCTCAAGGATGCGGATCTAACCTTCAACGACTAGGAAAGCTTCATAGCAGGAGGAATTGCAATGAAATTGAAGCACATCATCGTCCCGGCGGCCGCCTTGCTCGTCTTGGCTGCCTGCGGGCCCACCACGACCACGTCTTCGGACCCCTCGAGCAGCGAGACGCCCTCGAGCAGCTCGGAAATCGACCCGGAAGTCGAAGCGGCCGAACTCGCCCTCCGCCGCCTCCCTTACGACATCCAGAGCAACCCGGGGATGCAGGGCCGGACCTTCGACATCGTCACGACCTCGACCGTCGACGGCTACACCTTCGACATCGAGACGACGGTGGAGGAAACCCAAGCCTACCCCGGCTCGAGCGTCGAGCTGGAAACCGTCCCGCCCTTCAATGCCCTGATCGGGACCATTGAATATGAAACCGAGGACGGAACCGCCACCGATACCAAATACATGGGCGCCTATGGCACCTTTGACACGATCGCTCTATCGACCACCGATTTCATCGGTAACTCGGGCAGCTACGGCCTCTTCTTCTACGAAAGCGAGCCGGAGGCCATCAACGAGGGCAAGACGAACATCGATTACGGCGTCCTCCCCGAAGAAGGAAAGACCTACAAACTCGGCCTTTACCACGGCAACAATCCGGTCAATAGCTACATCTACGTGACCGGCGAATACTCGGGAAGCGCCAATCAGTACCTCGCGACGAGCACGACCTTTGCCGAGGGCCTCGACTGGGAAGTGAGCTTCGACGGCGAGGGAAGGGTGGCCATCAAAGCAGCGACCGAAGGCTACGAGTACGAAGGGATGTACCTCGGCCTCCGCCGCAATGGCAACTTCACCAACATGTTCTTCGACAACGCCGATCCCTTCTACTGGACCATTCAGCAGAACCCGGAATCGGTGACGGCCGTCGTCACGGCCGGCGCCACCTCGGAAGAGGCGACCGTTTCCTACGCCCTCTGGACCCTGACGGCTGACGTCATCGGGAGCAGCGGCGAGGTCCTCGCGACCAAGAGCTGGAACATCCGCATCGACCCGCTCCTTCTCATGAACATCGCCGACATCTTCACCAACGGCACCGCCTCGGGCGACGTCATCGTCACCTACGGCTATGTCGTCGGCCAATACGCCAATGACAGCCGCTACCTCTGGATCCGCGACGGGAACTACGGCATGACCGTCTACGGAACCTCGGTCAAGAACTACGACTTCGAAGTCGGCGATCTCATCCGGGTCTCTGGCGAATACTCGCCCTACAACGGCCTGCCTGAGATCATGCCCAACAACATCGAAGTCGTGACCCCCGACGAGGACGCCTTCGCGGCTGCCGTCGTCAAGAGCGAGGAGCCGCTCGACCTCAACGCCACCACGAGCCTCACCTCGGCCAACATCTCGGTCCCGGTGACCATCGACGCGACGATTTCCGCTCTCGACTTCTATTGGGAAGACCCGAACGAGGACTACCCGGAAGGCGAAAGGATGTACACGATTGACCTCACCTACAATGACGGCGAGACGATCGAGATCCACGGCGAGGAAGACAAGGACGGCAAAGACCTCCTCGACGCCATCTTCACGACCGATGCCAGCGGCGATAAGAACGTTGCCGTGACCACCCTCGAGAAGGGCATGGAAGTCACGGTCGACGGCATCCTCGGCTGCTACAACGCCTACCAGATCATCAACGCGACCATCACTCCGAAGGCCAGCGCCTGAGGAAGGACCCCTCGACCATTCGAAAGGAGCGGGAAACCGCTCCTTTTCTTTGGCCCCGGGCGGTTGATTGTCTAGGCTCCCTTTTCTATAATTGACCCGATGAAAAAAGCATTGGCGGCACTCCTTTTGGCCTCGGCGCTCCTCGCTTCCTGCGGGTCGGAACCCACCTCTTCTTCCCTTCCGGAAAGCGAGGTTTCCACTTCTTCGATAGCCGAGCGGGCCCCGCTGGAGACGGTTCTCGGGCTTTTCGACCACTCGGGCACCAATAACGTTACCTTTTCCTCGATTGCTTCTTCTCTCGAAACCTCTTCCGGGGCGGCTCCGAGCTATTCGACCCCGACGATGATGGTCACTTACGACGAGACGGGGTTTCTAATTGAGCCGGACCTCAATACCGGCTGGCCGGAAAGCTTTTCCGGCTCCTTCGGCCTCGTCGAGCTTTCCTCTGATAACACCGCCGGCGTTGCCCCTGGGGTTTACGAAACGACCGTCACGACCGAAGAGGTCGCTGACGAGGGCGGAAATGGCACCGTCAACCGCGAGGTCGTCACTCTCGGCTCGCTCACCTCTTACGAATCCCCTTATGATGTTTGGACCCCGCAGTATCTTGCCGATCACGCAAGCGAGCTGGCCGCCGAGTTCGGGCGGGGCGTTTCCTCGAACGTCTCGACGACCTACGACCAAGACACGATTGAGGCGGTGGCCAAGAGCCTCTCGATCGACGGGGTTGCCCGCGCGGCCTTCCCGAACATCGTCTATACCCGGGTCGACGTGACCTATACCCGTTCCTCGGTCAACTACATCTTCGACGTCTATGGCTATCCGAATGGCACTCCGGCCGACTCTTCTTCCCTCGGGGACGGCTATCGGATCGCCCGGGCCATCCTTTATCCCCGCGACATTGAGATCGAGGCCTACGCCTCCCTTTTCCCGAGCGAGGAAAGCGGTTCTTCCGCTTCGAATAGCGAGGTGGCAGCATGAAGTATTGCCCGCATTGCAAAAAGGCTTTCGACCCCTCGAAGACTAACGGGGTGTGCCCGACTTGCCATCTTCAGGCCCCGGAAACCATCGACCAGGACACGAGGACCTCGCTCGTCCAGGCCCTCCACCGGAAGGCCAATGCCTATGGCGACAAGCGCGACGGCGCGATGAGCTTCGTCGTTCTCGGGGCCATCTTCCTCATCATTGGAGTCATCTTCTTTGTCCTTTCCTTCAAGCCGGTTTCCGTTGATGACAATACGAGGGTCATCCGCCCTGACTCCCTTGAGTTCGTCGTCTCGATGCTCGGGATCTGCGGCGGTGGCCTCGCCTTCCTCTATGGATGCGTCCGGGCCATCATCTTCACCCGGAAGGTCCGGGTCCTCCACCATGACATCGACTACATCAACATGACCCTGAGGCTCGATCCGGGCCCGACGCCGCTCCTTGTCTCCGACGTTTATCGGAAAACCTCGCTCCGCCTCAAGAATTACCTGAAGATCAAGAAAGTCGAACGCGAGGCGAAAAAGGCCGGAAGAAAGGCCTCGAAGGAAAGTTGATTTCCTCCTTGCTTCTTCTAGGCCGCGGTAATATCATTGTCGGGCCGGTCCGTTAGCTCAGTTGGTAGAGCAGCTGACTCTTAATCAGCGGGTCGCGGGTTCGAGTCCCTCACGGATCACCAAGGCGAAAACCATCCGGCCATAGGCCGGATTTTTTCGTGCCCCTTCATTGAATAGTCCTTGTATGCTCGGCTATAATCCCTTTGAAGTATGGAAAGCATCGAAACGAGCACGGTGGCCCGCGACGCGATCGACGAGGGCTACGACCGGGTAGAAGCGGTTTCTTCCACCCCGCGCCGGACCTTCTTCGAGGCCGTGAAGGCCCTCCGCCCTGGCCAATGGCTTCGCCTCGTGGCGGTGGCCGTTTGCCTCGTCGGCCTCGTCCTTTATCTAACTCTCCCGCAAATCGTCGTCGGCTATCAGCGTTACGATAACGAAACGGTCGGTAACCGCGTCCTCGATGGGAGTTTCCCCCTTCAGCTTATCTCCGGCTGGAACAATTTCTTCGGGGGAACGCCCTTCGTCTACTACAAGCAATCGGAGTACCAGGCTGTCGAAGTCCTCGTGTCCCAGACCGCCAACTTCAATTTCTTCGCCCTCGGGATGTTCCTTTTGGCCCTCATCGCCTGCGGGATGACCCTTTGGCTCAATTTCACCAAGAAGCACGAGAAGTGGAGCAAGCTCGTCGCCCTTTTCTATGTCCTTTGCGGCCTGATGGCCATTATGGGACCGATCTGGTTCCTTGCCGCCAACGGCTTCGGCGGGGCCGACTACACGGCCAACACCGACATCACCCATTACTGGAACTATTACGAACTTTACGTCCACGATGCCTACGGGGCTATCGTCACTGGGGTCGTCATCCTCATAAGCGCCATTTGCTTCGGGGTCGGGACTTCCCTAGAAGGAGGAGACAAAAACGATGTCCGGAACGCGGATTAGCCTCTTGGCCGTGGCCCTCTTGGGCCTATCTTCCTGCTCCGTCGAGAT
>CASFWS010000097.1 GCA_949298295.1 uncultured Bacillota bacterium
CTCGATATAGCTGCTCCCGTTCATGATCTCGTTTTTGGGAAAGGTGTCGCTTTGGCTCGCCTCGTCGAGAATGAGGGTGTCGCATTCGACATGGCTATGGGCGTTCTCGGCCCCCGGGAGCATCCTCACGGTGCCCCGGTAGTTGACGGTGCCGCCGCCGCGGACGACCGACTTCGAGACGATGGTTGAAGAGGTGTCCTTCCCGACATGAATCATCCGCGCCCCGTTATCCTGAAACTGGTTCTTCCCGCCGACGGCAATCGAAATGGCATTTCCCCTAGCCCGGTCGCCCTTAAGAATGCAACCCGGATATTTCATGTTCCGGTAGCTTCCGATGTTCCCGTCGACCCATTCCATGAGCCCGTCTTCTTCGACAAGGGCCCGTTGGGTAACGAGATTCACGATGTTGGTCGACCAATTCTGAACGGTCGTATAGCGGCACCTCGCGCCTTTGAGAACGACGATCTCAACGACCGCGGCATGGAGGGATTCCTTGCTATAGACCGGGGCCGTGCAGCCTTCGACGTAGTTGATGTCGGCGCCTTCATCGACGACGATGAGGGTCCGCTCGAACTGCCCGGTCTTCTCGTTGTTGATCCGGAAATAGGATTGAAGCGGCTTCTCAAGATGGACGCCTTTGGGAACATAGATAAAGGAACCACCGCTCCAGACGGCCCCGTTCAGGGCCGCGAACTTGTTGTCCGCAAAGGGAACGACACTCCCGAAGTACTTCTTGAAGATATCGGGGCAGGTCTTCAGTCCTTGGTCGGTCGAAAGGAAGATAACCCCTTTCTCTTGGACCTCCTCGAGCATGTTGTGGTAGACAACTTCGCTTTCATACTGGGTCGTGACCCCGGCGAGGTATTTCTGCTCGGCCTCGGGGATACCAAGGCGGTTGAAGGTTTCTTTAACGGCCATAGGAACGGCATCCCAGTCGCTTTCCTCGCCTTTGGCGACCCGCGTGTAATACGTATAGGAAGGAAAGTCGAGGAAGCCGAGGTCGGGTCCGTAAGAAGGAAGCGGCATCCTCTCGAAAGCCTTCAGGGCTTTCAGGCGATACTCGAGCATCCATTCGGGCTCGCCCTTCACGGCACTGATTTGGCGTACGACGTCTTCGCTAAGCCCTTTGCCCGTCGTAAAAAGAACCTTGGCATCGGTCTTGAAATCGTACTTGGCGTCGTCGAGGAAGGGGGTGTCAGCCATTGGATTTCGTTCCTCCGATCAACTCGTCGAGAGCGGTCCAGCCCATCGTGGCGCAGTGGATGCGGGCCGCTTGCTTTCCGGTGTTCTTGAAAGCCAAGGCTTCGTCGAGGATTTCGCTATCGTAGGGCTTTTCCTCGATCATGGCGAGGAACTCCCCGACCAAGCGGTGGGCTTCATCGGCATCCATCCCGATGACGCGGTCGCAAAGGATATCGGTCGAGGCGCTCGAAATGGTGCAAGCGACCCCTTCCCATCTGGCATCGGAAATCTTCCCGCCATCTTCTTTCACATAGACGTCGAAATCGTCGATGCAATTGACCGAATCGGTATGGATTTTGCGATATCCCTCGCCGCTCGGCACCCCTTTGTGCCGGGGATTGGAATAATGGTCCATGATGATTTCCCGCATGATTTGCGGGGTTATCTCAAAAGTAGGCATCGAGGAACTCCTTTCCGTGGCGGACGGCATCGACGAGAGCATCGATGTCTTCCTTCGTATTGTAGAGGTAGAAGCTGGCCCTGACCGTGGCCCCGACCCCAAGGTAGTCGATGAGGATCTTCGCGCAATGGTTGCCGCTTCGGCAGGCAATCCCGCGGCTATTGAGGAAAGTGGCCGCATCTTGAGCGAAAACGCCTTTGATGTTGAAGGCGACGATGGCCCCTTTGCTCGTCGGATTGTAGATGTCGGCCATCCCGGTCTTTTCGAGTTCTTCGACGCAATAGCGCTTAAGCATTTCGTCGTGGGACTCGACGCTATCCATCCCGATGCCCATGAGGTAATCGACGGCAGCACCGAGGCCGATGATAGCCTCGAGATTCTGGGTCCCGGCCTCGAACTTCATCGGCGGGGCCAGATAGCCAACGTCCCCGCACATGTCGAACTTGGCATTCATCCCGCCGCCCGTCATGAAGGGGTCGGTCTGGCACAAGAGATCATATTTCCCATAGAGGACGCCGATACCGGTCGGCCCGAGCATCTTGTGGCCCGAGAAAGCCAGGAAATCGCAATCGAGGTCTTTGACGTCCGTCGGTATGTGAGGTACCGACTGGGCTCCGTCGACAACGAGGATTGCCCCGTGTTCGTGGGCAAGCTTGGCGATTTCCTTGATCGGGGCAATGTGGGCCAGGACATTGGTCACGTGGGCGACGGCCACGATTTTCGTTTCCGAGGTCAGGGTTTTCTTAAGGTTCTCAACCGTCAGTTTTCCTTCTTCGTCGAGAGGGATATAGCCGATTTTGGCACCGGTCATTTCGGCGACTTTGAACCAAGGAAGGACGTTGGAGGCGTGCTCAGCCTGGGTGATGAGGATTTCGTCCCCGGCTTTCAGGTGCTTGGCACCATAACCGAAAGCCACGAGGTTAAGCGAGGAGGTTGTACCGGAAGTAAAGACGATTTCCTCGGGGGAGGCGTTGATGAAGCGAGCCAGCTTCTTTCTCGTGCCCAGCACCTCTTGGTCCATGTTATAGCAAAGATCGTAGTCGCCACGGTGGGAGTTGCTGGTTTCCGTCTCGTAGTATCGAAGGACGGCTTTCTCCACCGAGTAAGGCTTGAAGGTCGTCGAAGCATTGTCCAGAAAGACAAGGGGCTTGCCTTGCATCTTTACTTGATTTACATACATCGGAAAGTCTTTTCTCAATACATATGGGTCAATCATGGAAAAGTCCTCCTTTGATGGATTCGCTAATGCGGGAGCATTCCTTTTCGCCAAAATAGGGCATGACCGGGGCCAGATACCCCATGGCGATCAGCCGCCGGCCCTCTTCCCGGGAAATGCCTCGGCTTTCAAGGTAATAAAGATGCTCTTCGTTGAGGCGGCCGAGGACGGCGGCATGGGAAGCTTCGACATCGTTGTCCCCGATCTTGAGGACCGGGGAGGATTTGCCGTCGCTCGAGGGGTCGAAGACGATGACCTTGGCGCTTTGCCTTGTCTTGGCCTTCCGAGCGCCCTTATCGATTTGGCTAACCCCAGCGAAGGAAAGGCGGCTTTGGCCAGCGGCGACGCCGTAGCTTTCCATCGTAGCTTCGGTATTGGAAGCTTTGTGAGTGACGCTCGGCTCGAAGGCCTTGCGGTCGCTTCCAAGCCCGATGGAAGAAAGCAACCAGTGGGCATTAGCCCCTTCGCCCTGAAGCTCGATGTCGATGGAAAAATGGCCATTATGATGGATAATATCCGCAAAAACGCCTTCAAATCTCCCATTCTTGGAAACATTTACCTTGAAATGGACATCTTCGAAAGGCTCGTCCGGAAGAAGCCGGAGCAAGACATCCTCTCCTTCTCCCACCTCGATTTCGACGCTCGAAGGAAGGCCGTGGAAGCAATCGATTAGGCGCCTATTTGCTTCCATTGTTCGCCGCTTCCTTGGTGGCGCAGACGCCAATCGACACCTGGTTCATCGCCGGGGCGATTTCCTTTTCGATTTCAATGCCGAGCTCGCGCTTGATCCATTCGTAGCCCTCGCGGTCCACCCTTTGGATAAGCGAGGCATCGCCATCGACGACGATCCGCCCATTGACCATGATGGCTGCCCGGGTTGGCTTGAGGAGGTTATAGAGGCGGGCATAGTGGGAGACGATTAGGAACGAGGTTCCCTTTGCTGCCTCCTCGTTGATGGCTTTCGCAACCACGTTGATGGCATCCACGTCAAGGCCCGAATCGATTTCGTCGAGCATCGCGAACGATGGATTTAAAAGTAGCATTTGTAGAATTTCGTTCCTCTTTTTCTCGCCGCCGGAAAAACCTTCGTTGAGGTTCCGTTTGCTCATCTCGAGGGGGATACCCATCTTCTCGTAGGCCCCGTTCATGGCTCGATAGAACTCAAGGAGCGAAATCTTCTTTTGCCGGTGAGCGTTCATCATCGCCTTGAGGAAATCGGCCGAGTTGAGGCCCGGGATCTCGCTCGGGTTCTGCATGGCCAAAAAGAGGCCCCGCTTGCTCCGCTCATCGGCGGAAAGGGAGGTGATGTCTTCTCCGTCGAGGATGATTTTCCCGCTGTCGAGGCGATAGCGCGGATTCCCCATTATGAGGCCGAGGAGGGTGCTCTTCCCATGCCCGTTGGGACCAAGGAGGGCAAGGGACTCGCCCCGCCGGATTTCGAGGTTCGCGCCCCGAAGTATCTGAGTGCCTCCGACCGAGGCATGAAGGTCGATGATTTCTAGTTTTTCCATCTTGCGTTCCTGCTGCGCCGCTATTCTAGGACAGCGGTCTTTGGCCTTCAAACGATACGGTAAAACGGGGCGTCAAATATTTCCTTGCACCCATTCTCTTTAGAGAATATCCTTAGAAGCGCAATGTTTGGAAAAGGAGGAT
>CASFWS010000098.1 GCA_949298295.1 uncultured Bacillota bacterium
CTCGACCTCGAAATGCCGGGCGATACCGCCGTCTCGCGGAAGGCCATCTTAGACTCCTTGGAAAAGGGAGACCTTGAGGAGGAGGTGCTGAATCGCTCCGTCGGCCGGGTGTTACGGCTCGTCGAAAGGTATGCAAAAAAGGCGGAGGACGATGCCGATTTCCGGAAAAACGCCGAAGTTGCCCTCGAGGCGGCCCTCGATTCGGCCGTTTTGCTCAAAAACGAAGGCGTTTTGCCGTTGAAAATGGAAGAAAAGGTATTCGTATGCGGAGATCTTTTCCGCCGGATGCGCTATCAAGGGGCCGGAAGTTCGATGATCAATCCGTTCCGCCTTTGCACCCCGGAAGACGCTTTCAAGGCCCATGGCGTGGATTTCGAATACGCGAGGGGGTACCGGGAGTCCGAAGGCGAAGTCGATGAAGCTTTGCTTAGGGAAGCCCTCGCCTCTTCCGAAGGCTATCGGAAAGTCCTTGTCTTCATTGGCTTGACCGATTTGGCTGAAAGCGAAGGCAGCGACCGCTCCGACATGAAGTTGCCTGCTAACCAAGTCGCCTTGGTCGAAGGGCTCTTGAAGAAAGGGAAGGAAGTCGTCGCCGTCCTTTTCGGGGGAGCTCCCTTCCTCGTTCCCTCTGCTTCTTCCCTCAAGGGAATCCTTCACATGTATCTGCCCGGTCAAGAAGGCGGAGAAGCGGCCTTCCGCCTTCTCTTTGGCCTTGTCAGCCCCTCCGGGCGGCTCGCGGAGACTTGGCCCCTGAACGAGGATGACGTGCCTTTCGACTCGTCCTTCGGGAAAGGGCCGATCGAGGTTTACCGCGAGGGAATCTACGTCGGGTACCGTTACTACGCGACCGCGAGGAAGCGAGTCCTTTTCCCCTTCGGTTACGGCCTTTCCTATTCGAGTTTCGCCTACTCCGGCTTTTCGGTTCACGCTGCCGATGGTCGCATCAAGGCCAGTGTCTACGTCAAAAACATCGGGAAGGTCGCCGCCTCGGAAGTGGTGGAGCTATATTCCTCGTCGCCCGGAATCGTCTTTTCCCCGGACTCCGAGCTTCGGGCTTTCCGGAAGGTTTTCCTTGCTCCCGGCGAGATGAAAACGGTCGAATTTGATATTTCCATTGAGGATTTGCGGTATTTTGATCCCATTAGGAAGGAATGGTCCTATCAGGGCGGGGACTATTCCTTCTACGTCGGCAAAGACGCGATGACCCCTCTTTTTGTCGAGAAGGCGACCATCGAAGGAACATGCGAAAACCCTTATTCGAAACGGGTGAGCGATTGCTATGGGAAAGCCGATTTCGCTAACTTCGACGACTCCTTGTTCGTCGAAATGGCTTCCCGCGACATTCCCAAGCCCGAACCGCGCCTTCCCATTAGCCTCGAATCCCGCTTTTCCGACCTCAAGCAAACATTCTTCGGGAAGATTCTCTATCGCTCCGTCCTCTCCGTTGCGTATAAGCAAAGGCGGGAAGCCGAAAGGATGGAAGAGGGCATCGAGAAGGACAACAAGAAAAAAGGGGCTTTCTTTCTCGAACGCATCCTGGATAGCAACTCCTTGATCACGATGTCGATGTCGGCGGGAAAGTCCTTCCCCCATAATTTCGCCCAGGGGTTCGTCGAACTCTCGAACGGGCACCTTCTTAGGGGCATTCGGTGCTTTTGCGCCAAGATAAAGGTTCCGGCATTGCCGAAGGAAAAGGAGAAAAGATGAGCCAATACAGCTTCTCGCTCGGGTCGCGCTTCCTCAATAGCAGGATCAAGTCCCAAAACGTCACCAACAAGGAAAAGTGGCTGGGGTACCTTCTAGGCCCCTGCGGCGCTCTTCTTTTCAACGCCATCATGGCGACTTACCTCAACATCTATTACACCGACGTCCTGAAGCTCGGGGGCCTCTGGGGCGGTCTCTTTTTGACCATCTTCCCGATCATCTCGAAGATCATCGATGCCCTGACCAACGTTTTGATGGGCGTCATCATTGACAAGACGAAGACCAAGCAAGGGAAGGCCCGGCCGTGGTTACTTCTCGCCGCTCCTCTCATGGCCATCAGCGGCATCCTTCTCTTCGTCGTCCCCTCCGGGAACGAAATCGTCCAGATCGTCTGGGTCATGTTCTCCTATAACCTCTATTACTCGATTGCCTACACGATTTACATGATGAGCCACAACCTTCTGGTTCCCCTCTCGACCCGGAATACGTCCCAGCGCGGCGTCTTGGCCGTCTTCAACAATATCTCGACCATCATGATGAGCGGCATCGTCGTCGCCCTCGTCTTCCCGATGGCCATCTACCCGATGATCGAGGGGAGCCAGAACCTCTGGATCATCGTCATGTCGGTCCTCTCGTGCCTCACCTTGCCCCTTACGATCGTCGAGTACTACTTCACGAAGGAAAGAGTCACCGCCGAAGTTAGCAAAGAGGACGAACGGAAGATTCCCGTTTCCCTCCAGCTCAAGGCCATTTTCACTGACAAGTCGATGTGGCTTTTGCTAGGCTACTTCCTCCTCTACACCCTCACCAGCACCCTCAAGAACCTCGCCCTTCCCTATTATTGCAACTTCGTCCTCGGCACCTATTCCGACGGCATTACCCAGATGCTCGTTTCCGTTCTCGGCGGCATCCCAATGGGCATAGGCATCTTCGCCGTATGGCCGCTTGCGAAGAAGATCGGGAAGAAGAACCTCACGGTGCTCGGCTTTTTGCTCTACGC
Source organism: uncultured Bacillota bacterium (assembly GCA_949298295.1). Classification (GTDB taxonomy): domain Bacteria; phylum Bacillota_I; class Bacilli_A; order RFN20; family CAG-826; genus UBA4951. The sequence continues at coordinate 2,705 of CASFWS010000098.1, forward strand.
GGTCGGAAGCGCCATCTGCTGGCTCGCCCCGACGAACCTTCCCATCGTCTTGGTCGGGCAATTCATCAAGAACATCGGCGGGTTGCCCTGCGCCTACGTCTTCATGGCCCTCTTCGCCGACGCCCTCGATAACCTCGAATGGAAAAACGGCTTCCGATGCGACGGCCTTGCGATGTCGGCCTACTCGGTCATCATCACGGCCGCGGCCGGCTTCGTGGCCGGGATCTTCAACGGAGGCATTGCCGCCGCGGGGTATGTCGCTCCTTTCAATGCCACCGCGGAAACTCTCTCATCGGTCCTCCAGGAAATCGCCTCCATGGGCTACACCCTCCAAATCGACGCTTCTCTTCTTACCCCGACCATCGACGGGGTCTACACCATTGCGGTCAACCAGAATGCTACGGTCAACGGTCTCTTCGTCTTCTTCTTCGTGGGACTCGAGGCCATCGCCGGCTTAGTCTATGCCGGCATGCTTGCCCCGGTTAACCTCGAGAAGACAATTGGCCGCAAGCAAGGTGTCATCCGGGCTCGGATGAAAGAAAGCTGCCTCGCCGCCGGAAAGCCATGGGTCGAGCCGGAAGTCGCCGCGGCTAAAGAGCAGGAAGAGCTCGACAAAGAAGCCGAAGAAGCCTACCGAGCCGAGTTGAAAGAGCGGTCCGAGGCGAAAGGCTTCAGTTACGATGAAGCCTTGGCTAAACACGAAGAAGCCCGGGCCGCCAAGGAAGCCAAGCGCCTCGCCTCCGAAAAGAAGGCCAAGGAGCGGGAAGAAGCCAAAGCAAAGAAGCGAGAAGAAGCCATCGCCGCGAAACTTTCGAAAATGAGTGCGGAAGAAAAGGCCCGTTACGAGGAAAGGAAGAGAAAGCGGGAAGAAAGGGACGAAGCCCTTTGGCAGAAAGAGCAGGAAAGGGGCAACGCCGCCTATGCCAAGATGCAAGCGGCCTTGAAGGCCTACGAGGCCCGGGAGGGAAGGCGATGAAAGCCATCGGGATTAGGACCGAGCATCTGATCAATCCCCTCGGCATCGATATTGCTAAGCCGCGGATCTTTTGGAAGGCGGAAGGAGGGGAAAGGCAGAGTGCCTACCGAATCGTCGCGAAAGTCGACGGCCAGGTGGCTTGGGATTCCGGGAAGGTCGACGGCTCTTCGATGCATGCCGATTATCCGCTGCCCCTTCGAAGCCGGGAAAGGGTGAATTTCGCCGTCTGCCTCTACGATGAAACGGGGGAAGCCGGCCAATGGTCGGAGGAGTGCCATTTCGAAATGGGCCTCCTCTGCCCCGAAGACTGGGCCGCCCATTGGATAAAGGCCCCTATCAAGGCCAGGAAGGGAAAACGCTACCCAGCCGACTATTTCAAGAAGGAATTCGACCTCGGGAAGTGCCAGAAGGGAAGAATCTACGCCTCGGCTCTTGGACTCTATGAGATATCGCTGAACGGACACAAGGTCAGGGACTCCCTTTTCACGCCGGGCTCCACCGATTACCGAAAGAGAGTGCAGTACCAGACTTATGACGTGACCTCGCTCCTCAAGGAAGGGCATAACGTCATCGAAGTCGTTCTCGGCGACGGCTGGTTCCGCGGGAGCAGCGGCTCGAAGGGGCGGCTCAATACCTACGGGAAAGAGACGGCTTTCATCCTCCAGCTGGAAGCGGAGGGCTTAGATGGGAAGAGCGTCCGCGTCATTAGTGATGAGACGTGGAAGTGGAGCAATGACGGGCCGATTGCTTTCAACGAT
>CASFWS010000099.1 GCA_949298295.1 uncultured Bacillota bacterium
CTTTCATAACTACCGGAAATTATATACGAGTCGGGAACTTTCCTCACCTTCCCTCCGCGCGCGCCTCGTTCTTGAAAGAGGAGGGATTTGTCTCTATAATCGCGCTTGCTACGGAGGAATACCCAAGAGGCCGAAGGGGCGGGCTTGGAAAGCTCGTAGGCTCTTAACCGGGCGCAAGGGTTCGAATCCCTTTTCCTCCGCCAGAAGGCAGACGGCGCGCAGGCAAAAAGGAAGCCTGCGCGTTTTTTTCTTGCCTCAAAGGGCAATCGATTTCCGGAAATCCCCGCAAAAAGGCTTTCTTTCAGTCCGTTTTTCGATTTGGCAAACCCTAAGAAAGAGGATATGAAGGCAATTCTACCAACGGTTCAATCACTTCTCCTTTATGGGATCGAAACGAGAAGGATAAGATACAGCCATGGATAACATCGCGATTGGCAACCGCCTATTGAAACTAAGGACGGAACGGGGCCTTACCCAAATCCAAGTCGCCGAGATGCTCGGGGTCAGCAACAAAGCCGTTTCCAAATGGGAGTGCGGGGAAGCCCTCCCCTCCGTCGACATGCTCGTCGCCTTGTCACGTCTTTATGGAGTGAGCATCGACGAGATCCTTCTTAACGAGGATAAGAAGAAGTCTCTGAAGGAACCGCCCCAGCCTTCGAAAGGCAAAGGTCCGGAAGTGGCCGTCGTCGTCCTCGCGGCCGTGGCCTTGTTCGGAAGCGTCCTTTCCATCCTCCTAGCCTATCTTTTGGCCTTTCTAGACAATCTGGCCGCGGCCCTTTGGGGCGGCCTCATCCCCCTCCTTTTGACGGTCGTCCTTCTGATCCTTCTCCGTTTCCTTTTTCCCTCGAAAGGTTCGACGCCCCTGGAAAAGGCGGCATCGATATCGGCCGCGGTGGCTTCCTTTGCCAATTTCTTCGTTGTTTATGCCGCGATCCTCGTAAGCAGCCAATTTCCCTTTCCCCTTTCAAGCGTCCACCTGACCGGCCTTGGGATGGCTTTCCTATCCGTCCTCGCCATCGTCCCGTCCTTCCCCTTGGCCATCGGCATTGCCAAAGAAGACTTCGAGAAATGCTTGGGCCTCTTCTCTTCCCTTTCCGCCCTCGTCGTTGCCGCCCTCCTCATCGTCTCGGCCCTCGAGGCCTCCAACGACTGGGTGACGGCGACGATCGCTGCCGCCATGGCCCTTCTCCCGGCCGGGGCCGGGGTGGCCACCATCGTCATAAGAAAGTGGCATTTCCTCGATGCCGCTTTATCGCTTGTGGCATCGATAGTTGTCATCGCCATTTACCCCGACTATGCCTCTTTCCTCAGCATCGCCTATTCCTCGCTCATCCTCGTGGCTACGATCATTCTCGCCGTTAGAGGGCGGAAGCGACGCTCCATTCAGACATCCAATTTGAACGAATAGGAATAGCCGTCCAAGGTCTTTGCCCCCCGCTTGAAGCCGCACTGCTTGAAGCAAGCGATCGAGGGAAGGTTGAAATCGTAGATTTCCTTGACGGCGATTTTCCGATACCCGAGTTCCTTTGCCCGGGCCTTCATCCGTTCGATGACCTTGGTCGCGATTCCCTTCCGCCGGTAGGCCGGAAGGCCGATGACGATGTTGAAGTCGTCGGGGCTCAAGGCGACGTCCCCGATGAGGCGGCCCCCGCTTTCGATGAAATAAAGCTCCCCGATCCGGGAAAGAAAGCCGTACATCCATTCCAGCCGGGCGAGGTCGTATTCGTTGTCCTCGTACTTGTCGAGCATCTTGACCGTCGCCGGATCCTGATACCACCGCAAGGCGAAAGCATGGTTGCCTTCTTTCGTCACGAGGCGAAGACCTTCCTCGATCGATAGGAAATCCGGTTGGGCTCTCTTCATATTCATATTTTAGTCCGTAACCGAATGAATTGTAACAAAAGAATCCAATTTATCGAATTATATCGTTGGGGTAAAGTAAAAGGACCGGTAAACCGGTCCTTGGGACTACCAGGAACTTACTTGGCCTCGGCGGGCGGAGGGAGCTCGGAAGAGGCTTCCGCTTCCTTTATTTCTTCGGCCTCGACCTTTTCGCTTTCGGCGATGATCTTGAGGCGCTGAGCCCGGCGGATGGCGCGTTCGGTATCGATGTCGCTCCGCTTGGCAAAGTAATTGAGATAGATGCAGGCGATGATCGCATCGAGAACGAGGACGATGGCCCCGAACCAGACATAGGTGAGGCCGGTAGCCGCCTCGAGGCTCGCCTGGCTGAGGAGGATCCAGTTTTCGTCATTGAGGACGGGCAAGAAACTTCCGACCAGTCCAAGGACGAGCATGAAGAGCCCGCCGATACCGAGGATTCCGGAAAGGACGATCCAGAAGATCTCCCAGTTCCCGATTTTGCGCGTCGAATTCTTGCTCATCTTCTTCTCCTAGCGCCAATTAGGCCTTCCGGCCGGTTTTCGGATCGATTTCGCCATCGATCTCGACCTCTTGCGGCTCTTGGCTAACCGCCGGGCCTTCGCCCCTAATGACGTTTCCGTCTTTTTGGGCTTGTTCGGCAAGGGCCTTCATGAAGGGGATGAAGGCGTTGACGAAGGCGGGCTCGACGGCCCGGACGTAGGCCCCGACCTTCTCTTGGGTCAGCTTGATTTCCTCCCCGAAGTTCTTCCCGGCCGGGAGGTCCCGGCGGCCGGTGACGAATTCGACGAGGCGGAACACCTGGTCTTCGGTGCCCTTGTAGGTTTCGTCGGTCAAGGAGCGATTGTTGACCCGGATGGTATTAAGGCCCTTGATGACTTCCTGGATGTCGCTCGAGATGAAGCGCGAAGCGGCGCTTTCCTCGCCCTTGCTCTCGCGCCGGGCTTGGTTGTAGTCGGCGAAGAGCTTGACGAGGCAATTGACGAGGGTCATGTAGGAAACGCCGCGGTAGAGGCGCTCCTCGGCCAAATCGACTTTGTTGGCTTCCGTGACGTCGGCCCCTTTCTTCTGGGCATCGACGACGAGGCCCCGGACCATGGCCTCGAGATTTTCGTGGATCGGGAGGACGGCCTTGAAGATCTCGATCTTCTGGGCGTGGTCGACCCGAAGGCCGTCGTCGGCGTCCTTCACGATGGTGCTACTAGCTCCGTAGATGAGCTCGTGCATGTCGCGGATGGCCTTCTCGAGCTTCTCGCCGTTCTCCTTGCTGTTCTTGATGATCTGGTGGAGCGGCGTGTTCTGGTCGAGTTCGACGAGAATGGCTTTCTGGCGAAGCTCGAAGGCTTTCTTGCTGTATTCGTCCTTGTCGAGGGTGTACTCGAGGGTATCGCGGATGATCGCTTTGTAATTGACGAGGGTGGCGATGACTTCTGAAACTTGGTTCATTGCTTATCGGTGCTTCCTTTCTCTAGAGGTTTGTTGCTCTCCTCCGATGGGTAGAGATACTTTTCGAGGTCGTAGAAGCGCTTCACGACGTGCGCGGCGTGCTTTTTCACGGCATCGGGGGAATGCTCCATGCAGAAGCTGTTCTTCTGATAAGCCTCGAACATCGAGATGTCGTTCCCCGAGTCGCCGACAACGAGCACATTATCCTTGTCTATCTTGTTGTATTCAAGATAGGAGGCGATGCCGGAATCCTTGCTGCAGCCCGCCGGCGTGATTTCGATGGCTTGGCGGCACCAGCTCCACTCGGCCCCGGGGTAGCGTTCCCGGAGTTCCTTGTTGCTTTTCTTGGCCGTTTCGATGGCCGCTCCGGCGATCCCGAAGAAAAACATGATCTTGTAGATCTCGCCTTTCTCGAGCTCTTCGTAGTAGGCCTTGTCGCTCCGGATGACTGGATCGCGATAGGCCATTTGCGACAATTGGTAAACGGAGTAGCAGAAGCCGGTCCAGCTCCCGACGCCCGAAAGGGGCATCACGATATTCCGGTGCTTGGTGAAAAGCATCGTCAGGCGGACCGGGAATTCCCGCCCCACTTCCTTGATGAGGCTCTTGGCGAATTCCTTCTCGAAGAAAGTCTCTTTGACGTAGTGGCCGCCGCTCAGGACGAAGGACCCGTTGCAGCCGATGACATCGATGTCGCGGCCGAGGACCTCCCCGACCTTCATGGGCGTGTAGAGGTTCCTTCCCGAGACGAGGACGAGGCGCCCGCCGTCGTCGAGGAAGCGGTCGATGAACTTTTTGTTGCCGTCGGAAATCATCTTTACCCTCCGCGGGGGGTAAAAGAGGGTCCCGTCGAGATCAACGCAAATGACCTTGTCCATGCCCATGGCCGTAAATATAGACTCTAAAAGCGTCAAAAGCAAAAGGTGTATCTCTTAGAGATACTTCCTAGGAGAGGCGGTCAGCCTCGCTCTTAAGGGCCCGAAGGTCGCTCAGAAAGGACGAAAGATCGCTCAAGCCAGGCTCGTAGGCAGCGACGAATTCGAAGGCCTTGAGGTTCTTCACGAGGAAGAGGAGATCGATTTCCGCAAAGATCGAAGCGAGGTTCCGATAG
>CASFWS010000100.1 GCA_949298295.1 uncultured Bacillota bacterium
GGACATCATCTCCGTGCGTTCCAAGGCGTTTCAGCAGCTTGACTGTGATATTGAGGATCTTTCGGTTTCACGTCTGGTTGAGATTGTAAAGAAAAGTCCGTCTATTTTAAAGAGACCAATCATGATTTCGGAAAAAAGCATGGTTGTCGGGTATGATGATGATGAGATTACGGCAATGGTGCCGCAGGCACTGCGCAATATCTTCTCCGGAAGTCGCCAATACCGTCAACACACCTGAAACATCAAGCATACAGGCGTAATCCGTTCCCACGGAAACAGAGAGCACTTCGCGCCACAGGAGCCCTTCGGGTCTGCCCGTTGCCGGGTCGATCACCGCTTCGTGAGAAAAGAGCACATTTCCGACCGCGCCGATAGGTTCGCAGCACTCTTCGGTCACGGCGATCCGCCTCAGCGCCTCATCATAAAGCACGGTGCCCACACACAGTGAACCGCCGGCCGCGGCAAGTTCCCCGCGGAGCTCCTTGATGAGCTTCTCCCCTTCTTCGTGGAGGCGGAGGGTCTCCTCTAGGGGGAGCTTCCCCTGCTCGGAGGCGGCGACGATCTCCTCGAGGCGCATGAGCTTTTCCTCGAAGCTAAGCTTTTTCTTTTCCATCTTCCTTGATCTCCTTGACTTCGGATACGATCGCCCCGTCCGCGAGGTGGGCGACGATAAGCCTTCCTTCCTCGGCGTCCCCGGCCCTAACAATGGAACGCCCGTCCTCGCCGGTCAAGTAGGCAAAGCCCCGCTTAAGCGTTTTCCTTAAGTCGAAGGCCGCCAGCTTCCCTTCGAGGAATGAAAGGCGGGACGAGGATTGCTCGAGCCGCCGGGCGAGGGAGGCATTAAGGCGGTCGGAAAGCCGCTCGAGCCTTTCCCCATACACCTCGTAGGCCCCGAGGGGGCTTTTGAAGAACGGGCGCTCGGAAAGGGAGGAAATCTTCTCGCTTAGGACCGAAAGCTTGTTCCTTAGGAGGCTATCGAGGGTGTATTCGTAGGAATCGAGGTCTTCCATCACCGCTTTCCACTCGGGGGTGACGAGTTCGCTTGCCGCCGTCGGGGTCGAGGCCCGAAGGTCAGCCGCGAAGTCGGTGAGGGAGATGTCGATTTCGTGCCCGACGGCCGAGACGATCGGCTTCTTCATGCTGGCGACCTGGCGGACCACCGCTTCGTCGTTGAAGCTCATGAGGTCGTCGGTGCTCCCGCCGCCCCGGGCCAAGATGACGGCCTCGGCAATCGAAGCGTCGGCGGCCTTCAGGGCGCTTAAGAGGCTCGAAGGGGCCTTCTCCCCTTGGACGAGGGCCGGGAAGAGAAGGATTTTCGCCAGCGGCCAGCGGCGCGGGACGTTCCTTAGGACGTCGGAGGCGGCCGCCGAGCGGTAGCCGGCGACGAGGGCCAATGTTTCCGGATACTTCGGAAAAGGCTTCTTGGGCCGCTCGAAGAGCCCCTCATCTTTGAGCTTCCGGTAAAGGGCCCTTAGGGCGAGGTCTTTGGCTCCCTCCCCTTCCTTTTCGTAGGAATAGACCTTGAAGGTCAGGCGCCCGCGGGGGGCATAGTAGTCGATACCTCCCCGGCAAAGGACCTCGCTTCCCTCCTCGAGAGGTTCCTTCTGGCGGAGGTAGACGTCCTTCCAGACGACGCAGGAAAGAAGGGAACGCTCCCCCTTGAGGTCGAAGTAAACGCCCGAGGAGTGCTCTTTCTTGCCGCTCACCTCGCCTTTGACGACAAGGCGCGAAAAAAGGGCGCTGTCGACCAAGACCCCCTTCAGGCGAAGCGAAAGCTCGTCGACCGTTTCGTAGCCCTTTTCGTTCATGGACGGACGAGGATGTTGTCGAGGATGGCGTTCACGAAGCGGTAGTCCTTTTCCTCGAGGTAGCTTTTCGCGAGCTCGACGGCGCTATTGATGACGATGCTTTTGTCGATGCCTTCCTCGACGTGGAAAAAGTGGTTGCAGGCGTTGATGAGGATGGCTTGCTCGACCCGGTCGAGGCGCTCGAAGGTCCATCCCCGCATGTGGCCTTGGATAAGGGCGATGCATTCGTCGAGGTACTTGAGGGCAGCGATGGCTTGCTCCTTGACGAAGCGCGGGGCTTCCTCATAAGGGAGCTCGGTCGCCGCCTCGACGGCTTTCTTGACGTCGACCTCTTCGCCCATGTGGACGTAGGTAAGCTCATTGTAGACAGCCTTCATCGCCATCTCGTGCATGTCGCGGCGCTTAATTTGGTTCATGGGAAGTTCTCTTTTTGTTGAGGCGGAATAGTTTAGCATAGGCCCGAAGGAAGAGGGCGAGGAAGAAGAGGAGAAGGAGGTGGGATCCAAGGGCAAGGTACCACGCGATCGGGAGGGCCTCCCCCGCGCCGTATATCCCATAGCCGAAGAGAGGGAAGAAAAGAAGAAGGATGGTATCGGCGATGACTACGGCCGGGGCAAGGAAGACGGCCGCCTTCTTCATCTTGGCGAGCATAAGGGAGAGGTAGAGGGCCCCGCCGGATACAAGGAGGGAAAATAGAAGGCCGGCCCAGCTTGGGGAATAGGAGGCGAGAAGGGCGCTTAGGGCAAAGGAGAAGGCATAGCCATAGCCGGGGGAAGGAAGGGCAAAGGAAAGAAGGCTCCCAGCCACCGACACCGCCCCGGCGTAAGCAAGGAAAAGCGCCGCCTTCTGGGCGCGGCGCAGCTGAGCATCGAAGGAAGGGAGACGGTCCATCTAGAGGAGGGAGACGACCTTCAGCTCGACCCCGAAGGGGACGGCCTCGCTCATCATCGAGATGGCGGTCGCCACCCGCTCCTGGATCTTGAGACACACCTCGCGGACGTTTTCCGAGCGGGCGACCGCGACCTGGAGGGAGATGAGGACCTTCCCGCCCTTCTTGAAGGAGACGCGGACCGGCTCGGCGAGGGAGAAGGAGGCGCCTCGGCGCTTGACCTTGGCCCCCTCGACGCTATTGGCGGCAATGCCCGCGATGTCTTCGAAAGCCCGGCGGGAGATGGCGATCTTCCCGGCATTGCGGTAGTTGTTCAAATAGTAGTAATCGCTGGCCATGGGTCAATTCTAGCATGGAAGGGGACTAATGTCCCCCCTCGGAAGGAAGAAAGGCGTCGAGGATTTTCTCGGCCACCGCCTCGGCGTCGAAGGAGAAATGGGCGAGGACCTCGCTTTGCTTCCCGGAAGCCCCGAAGCTCTCCATCGAGATGACGTGGTCGGCGAAGCGGTACCAGAGGGCGCCGGAGGCCATCTCGATGGCGAAGCGCCGGCCCTTTCCGAGGCGGAAGGGCGCCTCCTTCATCGCGGCGAGGAGGTTGTAGCTCGGGCAAGAGACGACCGCCGCCTCGATTCCCTTCTCCTTCAAAAGGGAACGGACTTCGAGGGCGAGGGCGACCTCGCTCCCTGAGGCGAGGAGCTCGAGGTCCCCGCCTTCTTCGAGGCGGTAGGCCCCTAGCTTGGCCCGCTCGACGCTAGTATGGGCAAGAAGAGGAAGATCCTGGCGCGAGAGGACGAGGACGGTCGGACCGCCCTTCCGCTCGAGGGCAAGCTCATAGCCGGCGACGACTTCCCGCCCGTCGGCCGGGCGGAAATCGAGGAGGCCGGGGATGAGGCGGAGGCCGCTAAGCTGCTCGACGGGCTCGTGGGTCGGCCCGTCTTCCCCGACGGCGACGGAGTCGTGGGAGAAGAGGTAGAGGGTCGGAAGGCCCTCGAGGGCGCTCATCCGGACGGCGGCCTTCATGTAGTCGCTGAAGACGAGGAAGGTGCCGCCGTAGGGGAAAAGCCCGCCGGAGAGGAGGATCCCGTTCTCGATGCTCCCGGTCAGGAACTCACGGATCCCGAAGGCGAGGTTCTTCCCCGAGCGGTCCTCGGGCGAGAAGCGCCCGCTTCCCTTGAGGTCGGTGATGAGAGAGCCGGCGACATCGGCCGCTCCGCCGATGAGGCCGGGATGGACCTCGGAAAGGAGGTTCAGGTAGCGGCCGGAGGCCTTCCGGGTCGATTCCTTTTCCTTCAGCTCGAATCTTTCCCGGGGCGGGATGTATCTCTTCCCTTCGAGGAGGGAAGAAAGAATCTCCGCCTCCGCGGGGCGCTCCTTGGCATACCCCCGGAGGGCGCGGTCCTTCTCGAGGAGGGCGAGGCGCCCCCGCTCGGCGAAGGTCTCGGATAGGCGCTGATAGGCCTCTTCTTTGACGGTGAAGGGCGGATAGGGGTAGCCGAGTCTTTCCTTGGCCCGGGCGCTTTTTTCGAAGCCGAGGGGGGAGCCGTGGACCTTGTTGGAGCCTTGCAGCTCGCTCCCGTAGCCGATGGCGGTATGGACGATGAGGAGGCTCGGGGCCTTCCGCTCCTTGAGGGAGACGGCTTCCTCGAGGGCATCGCGGATGGCCCGGAGGTCGTTCCCGTCGCCTACCTCGTAGACGTCCCAGCCGGCCGCCTTGAAGCGGAGGGCGACGTCCTC
>CASFWS010000101.1:0-4365 GCA_949298295.1 uncultured Bacillota bacterium
GATGTTCCGATCCCCTACCCCAACCTCTTCCGCCTTGATGCCTTCATGGGACAAAGCATCGAGAAGCCCGAGGTTGCTCATCGGCGTCAAAACGACCGTATTGGAGTGGAGTTTGCCGGCCTTTTTCAACATCAAGGCTTTCATGAACAGTTGGGAGTCACCGTCGATGAGGCGGCCGTCTCCGGTCATGCCCATCACCCGATCGGCATCGCCGTCGAAAGCAAATCCGAGGTCGTAGTCTCCTTCCCGAAGGGCCTTTTCGAGGCATTCGAGATGGGTCGAGCCGCAGCCGTTATTGATGTTCGTCCCGTTCGGGGAATCGTTGATCGAAGTCACTCGGCAGCCCCATGCCTCGAACACCCCTTTGGCATAAAGGGAATCGCTTCCGTTCGCGCAGTCGAGAAGGACCTTCGGAGCACACGCCCGGACATCGAGAAGACTCGAGACATAGGAAACGAAAAGGGCCTTTTCCTGGTCCCCTTGAACAACGCGGCCAAGTCCGCTGCCTTCCGGCAAGGGCAAGCCATCCTTCCCCTCGAGGAAGGCCTCGATGTCCTTCTCAAGGCTCGTCGCGATCTTTTCGCCGCCTTTTGTGAGCACCTTGATGCCATTGTCTTCAAAAGGGTTATGGGAGGCGCTGATCACGATGCCGTAATCGAAGGAGCGGTCTTTTCCCATGAGATAGGAAATCATCGCCGTCGGGACAACGCCAAGGCGCCTGACCTCGGCGCCCGAAGAAAGAAGCCCGGCGACGATGGCAGCTTCGAGCATCGGCGAAGAAAGGCGGGGGTCTTCGCCGACGAGGACCTTTTTCCTTTCTTCCTTTCCATGCCCAAGATAGCGGCCGATGCCGAAAGCGATCGAAGGCGTGAGTTCGCGGTTGGCGACCCCGCGCATGCCGTCCGTGCCGAAATGAAGCATCATGATTTCCCCTTCCAATTCCTAGGACCGACGCCTCTCAAGCAGCGTCTTTGTCCTCAACGTAGGCCATATCGTCATCGAGGACCCGGCGGAACGTATCCGGGGTCACGGTCGTAAGTTCTCCTTGGAAAGCGATGGAAATGCGGCCGGTCTCCTCGCTTACGAGGACGGTGACCGAGTCGCTGTTCTCGCTGATTCCAAGAGCGGCTTGGTGACGGGAGCCGAACTTCCCGGTCAAGGGGCGCGTCGTCGAGGCGAAGAAAACGCTGGCCCGAGCGATTTTGTCGTCCTTGACGATGACGGCTCCATCATGAAGCTGGGTGCCCGGGAAGAAGATGGTCTCAAGAAGCTCCTTCGTGACCGGGGCATTCACGTCGGCTCCCCGCTGCTTGATGATGCCCCCGAGCTTGCTGTCGCTAAGAAGGTCGTCCTTCTTCATGATCGTGATGAGGGCCCCCATCTTCCGCTTGCTCATCCAAATGACCGCCGCCTCGATCTGGTCGTAAACGGCGTCGCGGTCGAAGAGCTTTTCGTTAGGGGCTTTCCGCTTTTTGAACAAGTGGATTTTCTCGCCCTTGAAAAGACCATTGGTAACCAGGTAGCGGTATTCCGACATATTGGCGAAGAGGAAGACAAAGGATATGACCGTCAGCAAAGCCAGGCTTGTCTCGAACATATAAGGAATCGGCGTCGCCATGGCCACGATGACGAGGACATCGAGGATACCGATGATGATCCAGCAAAGCTTGCGCTTGACGATGAAAACGATGGCCGCCGTGAAAGCGGCAAGGAGGAAGATCCCGACCACGAAGCCGGCAACGAAGTAAGGGTCCCCCCAGGAGACCGGCGAGTTTTCGATAAGGAAATTACTTATCATCGTCATCCTCCACGTCGCGCGTCCAGCGATGGGCAAAGCGGCTGGCCGCGGCCGCGGCCACCGCGCCAACGATATCATCGATGAACGTATTGCACTTGCCGGTATTCTTCCCGGCCCTGTTCAGCCGCCGGATAATGCCGTATTTCCGCTTGTCGATGAAGCCGAAATTCGTAAGGGCAATCGAACCGTAGGTGTTGCAAATGCCATAGGCCAGCACCTCGTCCGCCCCGAAAAGCGGCGCATCTTTCATCATGAGCTCGATAAGATAACTGTCGTCCAATTTCCCTTCTTCCGCCGCTTTGTCGAGGGCGATGCCCGTCATGATGGCATACTGGACCTCGCGCTTGCTTAAAACCGCCCGCACCGAATCGAGGAGCTCGTCCGTCGTCAAATCGACGTGATAATCGGCTTGCAGATAGCGGGCGCAGTCGGCAATCTCCTCGAGGGTGACGCCGCGCTCTTTCAGCAACTCGACGCAATGATCTTGCAAATCAAGGATATCTTCTGCCATATCGCTATTTAATATAGCAAAACTCGCCTATTCGTGGGATAGGTTCGCGCGCGCAATCTAAAGTTATATCCATATCTTTACATATCTGACTTTGAGAAATCCCCGCAAAACCCTCCTATTTCTTTATCATTTGAACTTTAATCAAAGAAGAGGGAACCAACCTCCAGCCACAAATCTCCCCGGCTCTCATCGGGCCCGAAGTCCTTTGAGGGGAAGCGCCCGGACCTAAAAAAGCCCGGCTCTTTGGCCGGGCAGCGAAGACAAACGATGGAGCACCTGGCGGGAATCGAACCCGTGTACCCAGCTTGGGAAGCTGGTGTTCTACCATTGAACTACAGATGCATCGGCCTTTTGGGGCCCCATCATTATACGAGAGGGAAAAGCGTTGTCCACCCTCGATTAATGCATTTTCCGAAGCTTGCCTTTCTTCGAATGGACGACGACCGAGGCCTTGACCCCGCGGCTCTTTTGGTTCTCGGCCATCTGGGAAGCGAAGTCATGGGCTTCTTTCTGGGTCTTGAAAATCTTGATGTTCTTCTCGCCTTCGGCGAACTTGACGGTCCATCCGCCGCTCGGATGTTGGACGATATGGTAACGGCGAACCTTGTCGTTCCTCTCGCTTTCGGCCGCCGCCGACGCCTCGGCTTCCTTCTTCGCGGCTTCTTTCTTCACTGGGCAGCTTTTCGAAGCGCATTCCTTCCCCTTCCCTTCCTTAGCGGAGGGGGTGGCTTTCTTTTCTTCTTTCTTCTTCAAAACACCCATAACAATCTCCTTTTGATTAATTATAGACAATCCACCATAAAAGCGCTTTCAAAACAAGGTCAGGAAATTGACACGGGTAACCGGGACGTAAGGGGAAGGGGCCGGACCGCTTGAACTGTTGGCGATTCCTCCAGCCGTAACCTTGCCGAATCGTTCGCCCCAGCCGCCGCGGTAATTCAGATACTCCTGGAAGTCGTTGTAATGATTGTAGGTGTAAAAGACATAGCGGTCTTCCAAGTCCTCGATCGGGGTCCGGTCGGAATATAGGCGACTATAGACGATGCGGAGGGACCCCCGGTTGACCGTCGTCCCATTGTTGTATCCTCCCCCGCCGATATCGACTTCGTAGTAACGGAGATCGCCCCCGCAGCCGTAGATCCGCGGGAGCTCGGGCTCGTATGGGTAGTTATCAGTATCGCCGGAGAAAAAGGTATTGTTCAGCCGGAGATAAGAACCCCAGATGGAAGAAGTCGGGCTGAATGAACGATCGGCCTCGTAATTGGCCGGGACGTCCCCGAAACCGTAGATATAGGCCGCGACGTCTTCCAGAGTCAGGTAGCCCCCGGCCGCGTAAAGGACGGAGGAAGGCTCTCCATGTTCGTCATAAAGTTGATATCCGGCACCGAAATCGACATAAACGGCCGAGGAATTGCGGAGAAATTCGCCATAAGAACCCATTGGAACCTCTTCAGGACGGACGGGAATGGCATCTAAGGAGGCATCGCTTCCGGAGGGAAGGCCATGGGCGCTCCGATAGTAGGCGTCGTCGTTGCTCGCGGCCGGGACGAAAGCGGCCATGAAAGCCTCGGAGGAAATCCCGGCGTAGGGGTCGCTTTCGAAGGTGGTGAACGAGACGGGATTGCTGAGCATCCCACCAGGACCAAGGGCGGCCACCGTGAGTATGCCGCCTAGTTCCTCGACCGTGGGCGAGAGGCTATCGTCGGAAAGAGTCGCGGCTTCCCCGTCGAGGACGGCGATGCTCGTTTCTTCCTCCCCGGAATATTGGAAGGAGACCCCCATGCCAAGGCTATCGTAATTCCGGCGGTTGAGACGGAGGTCGCCTGTCAGCGGTTCAGCCTCCGATGCATGGGAATAAAGGCGGATGTCGTTGCTTTGATCGCTCCCGCAAACGGCGCTAACCAGGCACGAGCCGACGCTTGAAGGCGTCACCGTCAAATTTTTGGCATCAAACGACCAGTCCCCCTCGATGGCCGTCACCTCGTAGTCCACCGCGCTTTCGAAGCCGGTCGGGAAGATGCCGGGGGAAAGGGCGACGCTTTCCCCGACGGCTGGA
>CASFWS010000101.1:4411-5453 GCA_949298295.1 uncultured Bacillota bacterium
GGCATGGAGGCGGACGGTCCCGGGATGGAGCCCATAGCCGCGAAGGCCTTCCATTCTGACAAGGTCCGCGCCTTGGTCGACGACGATTTCGACGCTGCCGTCCATCGAACTAGGGGTAACCAGCGGCATCAACGTGAAATAGGTTCCAACCGGTGTTTCCTCGACATCGGAAAGAAGGCGGACGCTCGTCGGCTTGCTAGGATCGATGACCTGCAGTTCGATGACCTGGGAAACTTCACCCTCTTCGGTCCGAAAATGGAAGGCCGCCGTCCCTTCCGAAACCCCGGTAACCGCCGTGCCTTCGAAAGAGGCGCAGGAGAAGCCGGAAATCTGTTCGAGGTAGGCGCTATTTGGACCCGTCCTGAGGGAAAGTTCGAGCGTGGAGCCGATGTTCAGCCGCCCCCCGGGATGGTAGGCCGATAGGGTCCTTTCCACCGCTTGTCCTTCCCGAACGTAAGTCGAGGTGGCGCTGCTCACCGTGATCGTGAAACTGCCCTCGGCCGAGACGGTCAATTCGTTTCCCTCGAAGCTCGCAATCGAGGCAGGAGAAACCTCGTAGGTCGAGGTGGCCGCCGGATAATCGTCCAAAAGATAGGCAAAGGAATCGCCAACCGCGAGAAGAAGAGGTTCCTCAGCCTCCTCCGGGGCACAGGAGGCAAGAAAGGAAACGGAAGCGAATGCCGCGACGGCCATCAGCCTCTGAAATATCTTGGAAAGCATCTTCATGCCGGAAATTTTACCGAGGCGCCGCGTCTTTGTCGAACATCCCCTTTACACTTGACAGAGAGCAAGAAATCAATTTATAGATATGTTAAGAATGTATATTCTCCCTTCGTCGGACGTATGGAACTAAGGCAGCTAAGACATCTGGTCCTGTTCGCGGAAACCGGCAGCGTCAGCGAAGTCGCCAAGCTGGTGTACCTCACCCAGCCTAGCGTCACCCGGAGCCTGCAAGCCCTCGAGGACGAAATCGGACTCGAGATCTTTTACCGCGAACGCAATCGCCTTTTCCTCACCGAAACCGGGATGAAGATCGTCTCCT
>CASFWS010000102.1 GCA_949298295.1 uncultured Bacillota bacterium
CTCTCCATCAAAATGACTCCGAAGACCGGCGAACTAACGGCTATGCGGGCCGTCCATGGCGACGAAGACCTCATGGTCATCTCGACCCACGGGATCGTCATCCGCCTGCCGCTTGAGCAAGTCAAGGTCGCTGGAAGGAATACCCAAGGGGTCAAGATCATCGCTCTCGAGCCGCGCCAGAAGGTGGCCTCAATCACCATCGTCCCGCATGCGGAAGAGGAGGGCGACGGACAGCCTCTTGAGGAAGAGCCGGAGGAGATCAACCCCGCTCTCGTGAGCGAGAACGACAAGCCGTCGGAAGAAGTCCATGTCCCGACGAAAGAGGAAATCGAAGGCGAATAATGAAAGTTCTCGTCGAATATAGCCCCGGGGCCTCTCTCGATCGCTATATCGCGACGAGGCTTCGGAAAAACATCAAGGGAGCCCTCGAACTGGTTGGGACCTCTTGGGTCGAATCGATGTTCGCCGAGCCCGACGTCGTCCACCTCATCTCTCCGGACGACGAAGGGCTGGCCCACGACGCCAAAGAGCAAGGAACGGCCTTGGTTGTGAGCGCCCTTTATAGCGAAGGCGATCCCGGGGCCCGTTTCATGAACGTCGACGGCGAGGGGTTCCACTCCCTTCGCCCCAAAGCCGAGCGCCTCTTGAAGATGGCCGACGCGATCCTCGTTCCGAGCGAAGCGGCCGAAACGGCCCTTTTGACCTCCGGGGTGATACTACCGCCGATCCATGTCGTTACCCCCGGGGTGAACCTTGCCCGCTTCGACGTCCGAAGCGACATCGAGAAGATCGTCTTTCGCCGCTATTTCCGTCTTGAAGAGGGGATGCCTTATTGCCTCGCGGTAGGCGAGGCCGGCGACGAGGAGCGCCTTGAAACGATGGCCGAGCTTGCTTCCTTTGCTCCCGGCGTCACCTTCTTCTATTTGCTTACAAGCAAAAAAGGCCCTGCAAAACCCTCTTATCTTCGCCGAAAAGCCAAACGCTATCCCCGGAACCTCATTCTTTCGGGGCTCGTCGAAGACGACGTTTACCGCTCTGGCGTCGTCGGGGCTTTGGCCTACATCTCCATCGCCTCGATTGAAGCCGACGAGCTGGCCGTCCTCGAAGCGATGGCAGCCAAGACCCCGGTCCTTAGCCTCGGCCACCCCTTCTGGAGCCATGAGCTGACCTCAAGCAAGGCCTACCGGGCTTACCCTTCCGTCGAGCGCCTAGGGAAGGCCATCGAATCTCTTGCGACAGGCAAGGGACAGCCGACTATAATCGAAGCGTACCGCTTAGCGCGGAAGAATTCGCTCGCCGTCCTTGGACGGAAACTCGTCTCCCTTTACATGGAAGCGATCGAAGGCGAGCAGAAAGGAAACCCATGATCGACATTCGTTACATCGAGGAGCATCCGGAGGAAGTCCGGGAACGCCTGGCCAAGAAGAATTGGGACTTCGATCCGACCCCCATCCTCGAGCTTTCGAAGAAGCGGAGAACCCTCCTCAAGGAGGTCGAATCCTCCAAAGCCGAGCAAAACAAGCTTTCGGCTTCGGTTCCCGAAGTCAAGAAGGCCGGCGGCGACGTGAAGCCCATCTTCGCCAAGGTCAAGGAACTCGGGGCGGCGAACAAGGCCAAGGAAGAAGAACTCCGGAAGATCGAAACTGACCTCCAAGGCCTCGTCGAGGTCCTTCCTAACCTCCCCGATCCCGATTTGGCGGCCGGCGGCAAGGAAGACAACGAACCCATCTACAAATGGGGGAACCCGCGGACCTTCGACCGTAAGACGATGAAGGACCATGTCGAGCTAGCCGAGTCTCTCGGCCTCATCGATTACAAGCGGGCGGCCAAGATTTCCGGGAGCGGGACCTGGATTTACACCGGCCTCGGGGCCCGGCTCGAATGGGCCCTCCTCAACTACTTCGTTTCAAGCCACCTCGCCGACGGCTATGAGATGATTCTCCCGCCTCATATCCTCAACTACGAGAGCGGCTATACGGCCGGTCAGTTCCCGAAGTTCAAGGACGAGGTGTTTTGGCTCGAGGGCGTCGAGGAACGTTTACCGCAACGAGATCCTCTCCTATAAGGATCTTCCTAAGAAGTTCTTCGCCTACACTCCCTGCTACCGGAAGGAAGCCGGCAGCTACCGCACCGAGGAACGCGGCATGATCCGCGGCTATCAGTTCAACAAAGTCGAAATGGTCCAGTACACGACCGACGAGGGGAGCGACGCCGCCTTCGAAGAACTCGTCAAGAAGGCTCAACGGCTCATCGAGGGCCTCGGCCTTGCCTATCAGATCGACAAATTGGCGGCCGCCGACTGCTCCCACTCGATGGCCCGGACCTACGACATCGAGGTCTACATCCCATCGATGGGCATCTACAAGGAAGTCTCGAGCGTCTCCAACGCCCGGGACTACCAAGCCCGGCGCGGGATGATCCGCTACCGCGACGAGGAGGGCAAGATCCATTTCTGCCATACTCTGAATGGCTCGGGGCTTGCCACTTCGCGCGTTTTCCCGGCCTTGCTCGAGGAGAATCAGCAACCCGACGGCTCGGTCAAGATCCCCGAAGCCCTTCGTCCCTTCATGGGCGGCCTCGAGGTCATCGCCCCCAAGAGGTAAGAAACGCATCGGAAGTCGCCCTCCCGCGGGGCGACTTTTCCTTTCCCTAGGAAAAAGGACGGAAGAGGTTATAATGGACGGGCCATCGCGATGGAACGTTTCCGAACCAGGTCAGGCGGGGAACCGAGCAGCCTTAAGGTTACCGAACATGCGCGGTGGTTTTTCTTAAAAGAAAAAAGTTGAATCGCCGTCAGGTTTGCTATTATCTACCCATGAACGACGCCGAACTGATGGAAGAAGCTCTTCGCGAAGCGCGAAAGGCCTTTGACGCGGGCGAGGTTCCAATCGGGGCCGTCGTCGCCCTCGATGGGGAAATCGTCGGCCGGGGGCATAACGAGCGCGAGGCCAAGCTATCCATCGTTTCCCATGCCGAGATCGAAGCCTTGCTTATGGCCGAGCGCAATCTCGAGAAGGTCCGCCTTCCCGATTGCAGCATCTACGTCACCCTCGAGCCGTGCCTCATGTGCGCCGGGGCCATTCTCCAATCGCGGATCCATCGCCTCGTCTATGCCCTAGACGACCCGAAGGCTGGGGCCATCAGAAGCTGTTTCCACGTTTTCGACAAAGCGACGGACGACGGGGTGCCTCTAGTTGAGGTCGGGCTCGAAAAAGAACGATCGAAAGAACTTTTGCAGGCGTTTTTCGCCAAAAGGCGGGGGTGAAATCCATGGAAAGGGAAAAGCCGCGCCTCATTTTGAAGGGCCTCGGAAAAGACTACGACGTCAACAAAAAGCCTTTCCCGGCCCTGAAGTCGGTCTCTTTGGCTTTCCCGAAGAAGGGGTTCGTCTCGATTCTTGGTCCCTCGGGGTGCGGCAAGACGACCCTCCTAAATATCGTCGGGGGCCTCGATCGGGCGAGCCGCGGCGAACTCATCGTCGACGGGCGCTCGACATCCTCTTACAAAGACCGCGATTGGGATGCCTACCGAAATAAACGACTTGGCTTCGTCTTCCAAAACTACAACCTCCTGGATTATCAAACGGCCCTTCAGAATGTCGAGCTCCCCCTCCTTCTTTCGGGGATGGCTCCTTCCAAGCGGAAACAGGCGGCTCTTGAGGCCCTTAGGGAAGTCGGGCTTGAGGAAGTCTCCGGAAAGAAGCCCAACGAGCTTTCGGGCGGCCAGATGCAACGGGTAGCCATTGCCCGGGCTTTGGCCGGGAAGCCGGAAATCGTCTTGGCCGACGAGCCGACCGGAGCCCTCGACAGCCGCTCATCGGAAATCGTGGCCGGCCTCCTGAAGAAAGCGAGCGAGCGCTGCCTTGTCGTTCTCGTCACCCACAATGAGGCGCTGGCGAGGCGCTATAGCGACCGGATCATCAAAATGGAAGACGGGGAAATCGTCTCCGACAGCGACCCCCTACCTATCGAGGGCGAAAGCTTCGTCCCTTCGGAAGAAGGAAGGACGGCGATGAGTCTATTCGCTGCCATCAAGAATTCGTGCCGCAACGTCGTTGCCAAGTGGGGACGGACTCTCGTCGTTTCCTTTTCCTCGTGCATCGGCATTGTCGGCGTCGGGCTTGTCTGATGTTATCACCTTGTCGAGCAGTGCAAGTATGGTTGTGCTGTCTCCTCCGGCGCTCTCGCTCTCCTTTATCAGCTGGTTGAGCATCGATATCTTGGTCGTGGAAGAGGTCTTTCTGTTCATAAGAATGCCGTCGCGCGCTATTATGGCGAGCGAGTCCTGTCCGGCGGAACGGTAGTAGTCGTACATCGAGCTCTGCGCCGCCTCGTTGTCAGGATCGTCTTTCAGTGCTGCGGATAGCATGCCGTAGGCTTCCTCCTTCTTGCCTTTCTGCAGCAGCCAGTTGCCGTACATCACCTTGTATATGGCGTCGTTGGGGTGCGTCTCGGTCAGAGATCTGAGCGTCTTCTCAGCCATTTTCGTGTCGCCTTTCATCTCGTAGACGTTCATCTTGGCAAGAGTGAGCTCGTCGCTGCTTCCTTCTATCTGCTCGATGCGTTCTATCGCACCGAGCATGTTCTTATAGTCTTTCTTCTGATTATACAGCTGTACAAGAATGTTGAGCACGTCGCTGCGGTCCTTGTGGTGCTCAAACAGGTTTTCATATGCCGTTATTGCCTTGTCGTAGTTGCCGGAGCCGATGTAATATTGTGCCACCCGTTCCTGATAGGTGTCGTTTCCCGGACTGAGCGTTGCGGCTTTCTCTATGTCGCGCAGAGCCAGAGAGTCGTTCTGCATCTCTGAGAAATAGGATGCTCTGGCGTAGTAAGCCTCGGCTGCGTCGGGCTTTATCTCAAGACAATGGTTGAGCAGGTCGAACGCCGCGGCATAGTCTCCGGCATTCTGTTTGCGTATCGCTTCGATGAAAAAGTAGTCGTATCGGCGTCTGTCGTTGTATGAGAGGCTGTCGCCTGAAGCCGCCGGCGTACCGGCGTCGCTGTTGCCGCGCACCGTCACAGGCAATATCGCGCCGAGCAATATTGCCGATATTATGATGAGCGGAAGTTTGTTTATCGGTGTTTTATACATTTTTCTTACTTGACTCCTGTGTGTCCGTATCCTCCTTCACCGCGCGAGGTGGCGTCCAGCTCGTCCACTGTCTCGAACTCAGCCTGCTCGTGGCGTGCTATCACCATCTGTGCTATGCGTTCTCCGGAGGTGATTGTAAAGTCCTTGTCTGACAGATTCACAAGCAGCACACCTATCTCGCCGCGGTAGTCGGCGTCTATTG
This sequence comes from uncultured Bacillota bacterium, assembly GCA_949298295.1. Classification (GTDB taxonomy): domain Bacteria; phylum Bacillota_I; class Bacilli_A; order RFN20; family CAG-826; genus UBA4951. The sequence goes on from CASFWS010000102.1 coordinate 5,297, forward strand.
TTCCGGGGCTGTTGAGTACGGTTATCCCGTGTTTCAGGGCGAGTCCGCTGCGCGGTCTTACCTGTGCCTCATATCCGGCAGGCAGGGCTATGTGGAGCCCTGTGGGCACTATGCGCCGCTGCATGGGCTTCAGCACGATGTCTTCAGCGATGTCTGCCCTCAGGTCCATGCCTGCGCTGAGCGGTGTGGCGTACTCCGGCAACTTCTGGTTACCCTTGTTCACTACTTTGATTTTAATCATCTCTGTCATTGTTTTAGTCTGCAAAAATAACTAATTATATTCACATAACTTAATTTTTAGCATTAAATAATACTTCCGGACAGGCAGGACGGCTGTATGACGGACATTTTATCACATGATGACACACGTGTCCGCGTTGTGTAACAAAAAAGCAATGATATTTTTGGAAGGGGAAATAAAATAGCCTAATTTTGTGCCGTAAAGACGTAAAAAGTACTATATAAAGACATCAAAAGCACTATATATGAGAATGGACTGGCACAAACTGATTTCCAACAAACGCTTCGGGCAGGAGGAGCGGCACGCCCGGCGGCATGACGACAGGTCGGAGTTCAAGCGCGACTACGACCGTCTGATATTCTCCGCACCGTTCCGCCGCATGCAGAACAAGACACAGGTGTTCCCTCTTCCGGGCAGCATCTTCGTGCACAACAGGCTCACCCACAGCCTTGAGGTGGCGAGTGTGGGAATGTCGCTGGGCAATGATGTGGCGCAGGAGATAATCAGGCGCGACCCGACACTTGCCGG
>CASFWS010000103.1 GCA_949298295.1 uncultured Bacillota bacterium
GGTTGATGAGCTCGAGGATCTGAGCCTGGATGGTGACGTCGAGAGCCGTCGTCGGCTCGTCGCTGATAAGGACGTCTGGGTCGGCCGTAAGGGCAATGGCGATGACGATGCGCTGGCGCATGCCGCCGGAGAATTCGAAGGGGTATTGGTTGTAGCGGCGTTCCGGGTCGCGAATGCCGACTTCCTGCATGATGGTAAGGGCCCGCCGCTTCGCTTCCTTTTGGGAAACCCGGAGCTTCGAGACGAAGCGCCGATGGGCAGCGATGAAGGAGCCGTAGGCTTCCGAGAAGCCGCCGGCAAAAAGGGCACCAAGCGCCTTCCAAAGAAGGGGCAAGGCATTCTTCTTGTAATCCTTTAGGCAATCAAGGCGGTAAGCCCGCGCCTTCTTGCGGCCCTCGGCCTTCTTGGCGCGAAGAGCCACCTTGTCCTCGCTAATCCGGGGAGCCATCTTGGCTTTCATGTCCTTATAGGCCTGAACATTCGCCGCTTTCTCCTCTTTGGAGAGGGTTTTGCCGGCGTTTTTCAGTTTGAGCTCGCTTTTGGCGAGAGCAACGAGGCGCTGGTCGTTCTTCAGTTGGATGAGAGCGTCGTTGATGGTGTCGTGGTAGATCTTCTTGACCCGGTTCCCGTTGATGAGCATGACCTCGGTGATTTGCTTACCGACTTTCATGATCGGGTTGAGAGAGGAAAGGGGGTCTTGGAAGACCATGCCGATCTTCGTGCCGCGGATCCGATGGAATTCCTCTTCCGAGATCTTCGTGAGGTCCTCGCCCTCGTAGATGACCGAGCCCGAGTCGATGTGGGCCGAAGGGGCGAGGATACCCATGATGGTCTTCGAGGTAACGGACTTCCCGGAGCCCGATTCCCCGACGATGCAGAGGGTTTCCCCTTTGTAGAGGTCGAAGCTGACGCCCCGAACGGCCCGGACGTAGCCCTCGTCGGTCTTAAAGGAGACGGCGAGGTTGCGGACCGAAAGGACCGGCGTCTTCCCCTCGGGAACGGGGCCGGCTTCGTTCGGATAGTCGATTATGCGGAGAGCCTTGGCGTGCTTTTCCATTATTCGTTCCCTCCTTTAAGCGACGGGTTGAAGGCATCGCGGAGCCCGTTCCCGAAGAGGTTGAAGCAAATCATGACGATGGCCATGATGATGGACCCGCTGATGATGAGGTAAGGATAGGTGTAGATGTAGGATTGGGCATTGGAGAGGGAAACGCCGAAGCTCGTCCCCTGGAACGATAGGACGTTCGGGAGGATGTAGCTGATCGTCGCTTCCGAGAAGATGACCGAGGGGATCATGAGGGCCGCCGAGGTGATGATCGTGCCGATGCCGTTGGGGAGAATGTGGCGGAAGATGAGCCTTCCGTCGCTCGCCCCGAGGGTCCGGGCGGCTAAGACATACTCCCGGCCCTTGAACCGGTAGAACTGAGCCCGGGTCGTCGCCGCCGTCCCGATCCAGCCGGTAAGGCACATGGCGAGGAGGAAGGTCCAGAAATTCGAGCCGAGCAAGAGGACGATAAGGGTCATGAGGACGGTCCATGGCATCCCGCCAAGAATCTCGGTCAGCCGCTCCATGAAGAGGTCGACGTAACCGCCGAAGTAGCCGGAGATCGAACCCCAGACGACGCCGACGAAGATGTTGATGATCGAGGCGAGGGCGCCAAGCTCAAGGGAAGTCAAAAGGCCGGAGAAGATGAGTTTGAAATAGTCGCGGCCTTGGTTGTCGGTCCCGAAGAGGAAGTTGACATGGCTGCAATCGGAGATGTAGCCACGGTAGTAGAAGTCCCGGTAACGGGAACGGGTCCCGATGACGGTCGTGATGGTATAAGTGACGTTGTCGATCGACGTAAAGGAGACCCTGGTGATGGCCGAGATGTCGCGGAGAGGGCAATAGGTTTCCCCTGCCTCCGTGAGTTTGAAGCCAAGCTCGCTCTCGGCATCGGTGACGAGGTAAGTGCCCATGAAGCCTTCGGGCAAGGAGTCGGTGTAACTGAAGCCTTCCTCGATCCACCCCCGTTGAACGAAGGTATCGACGTCGACGTTGTTGAAGGTATAGCCCTCCTCTTCCCCGTAGACGCCTTGGTAATAGTCGTAGCGGAACGATCCGGTCGTTACCACCGCTTCCTTGATCGAGGTGTTTCCGTTGGTCGAATCCCAGCGATAGGCCTCGGGGATGGCCGTCGAGGTGAGGACGTTGTTGAGCAAGTACTGGCTCGGGCTCGTGAAACCGTAGGTGCCGTTCACAATGTTGTCGTCGTCGTCGAGGTAGGAGTAGCCGGCTTCCTCGTTATCGATTTGAATCGAAAGACTGGAAAGCCAGATATCACCCTCGGATACCTCGATGGCCAAGGCGGTCGAGAGATTCTCCTCGCTCATCGGGACGGTAACGTTCCCGGTAAAAAGACCCGTTTCTTCGCTTTCTGAGAAAGTGATGCGCTCTTGGGTGACGTCGGCGCCTTCGGTCACTTCGACGTAAATGGCGAAGTTGCCTTCCTCGACCGTTGAAGAATCCAAATCGGCTCCAAAGGTAACCGTGTAGGACTTGCCGCCGGAATCGGTGTCGAGGACCGGCGTCCGGAAATAGGCCGGCTCATCGAAGGTAAGCGGGGCCATCGAAAGATAGCCGCCGGAAGCATAACGAAGGGCGTTTTCGGCAAGGGTGTCGCTGATCGTCGACGTCGAAACGGTGATGTCGGGCTCCCCGTCCGCGTTCTTGGCGATGGCATCTTCATAGTAAACAGCCGATCCGCTTCCGACGGCCGGTAAACCCGTCTCCGGGTCGAGGACGACCCCTTCGATATAGCCGGTGCCGTCCATGAAGCCGTTGGTATCCTCGAACCATTTCGGCGGAAGGAAACGCATTTCCTGGACCGAAGCAGAAGCATTGTTTTGGTCGAAGATGGGAACGAAGATGGCCATGAGGACCAAAACGCCGAGAATCGAGGCGGCCACGACGGAGCTCTTCGACTTGCAGAAACGCTTCAAGGCGTCCCGGAAGTAGGTCGTCGGCTTCGTCTCGAACTTATTGTCGTGAATCGATTTGTCGAGCTGGACGAACTCAAAGTCCTGCTCCTTGGTGAAGGAGATATCCGTATTGGGCGTTTCCGGGGTTATTTCGTTGACTTTCTTTTTCATAAGCTTACCTCTGTCCCATCCGGATGCGCGGGTCGACGACCCCGTAGGAGAGGTCGACGAGCAAGGTGGCGAAGAGCCCGATGATGGTGTACATGGCCATGTCGACCATGACGACGGCGTAGTCGCGGGAATTCAAGGCCGTGACGAAGAGCTGCCCGGTTCCAGGGATCGAGTAAAGTTGCTCGAGAACCATCGAGCCGGACATGATGGAGATGAATTGCCCGATGATCATCGGAACGATGGGAACCATCGAGTTGCGAAGGGCGTGGGAGAGGATCGATTGGCCTTTGGTCAGCCCCTTGGTCCGGGCCAAGAGGAGGAACTCCGAGTTCATGACCTCGCAAAGCTCGGCCCGGGTATAGCGCCCGAAGCCGGCAATCGAGCCAAAGGAGAGGGCAAGGACGGGAATGACGAGGCCGCGGAAGAAAAGCGAGGGGTCGGCCGCGATGGCGATGGCGCTTGGCCAAGCCTGCGGCAGCCAGTCGTTGTAGTAGGTGAACCAAAGGAGCATGAAGGAAATGAGGACGAAGCTCGGGACCGAGATGAAAACCATGATGAGGGTCGAGATGATCGTATCGGTCGGCTTGTTCTTCTTGAGGGCCGCCCAGACGCCGATGCCGATGCCAAGCGGCGTCGAGACGATGATCGAAATGACATTCAGCTCAATCGTGACCGGAAGGCGCTCCATGATGATTTCCATGGCGCCGCGGTTGACCGAAATGGACGTCGAAACGCCCCAGTTCCACTGAGTGAAGATGTTCCCGAGCCAGTGAACGTAGCGTTCGAGGACCGGAACGGCCTGGTAATAGTAGATCGTTCCGTTGGCATCGGTAACCCGAATGGCGTCAGGGTAGCGCTCGATGACGTCTTGGAGGGTGACCCTCCAATAGTAGCCGAGCTAAAAGGCAATTTGCGTGGCAGCGCCGCCTTCGGGCGGGGCCACCGGCAAAGTCTGAATGAGAATGTAAGAGATCGAGAGAATGATGAAAGCCGTAAGGACGATCAACCCGATTCTCTTAAGGACATATTTCCACATGCTTGTATCCTCAGGTGTCTTTCCAATGGGCATTTTCGCACGAAACGCCTACGGCGGCACCCTTTTTTGATTAAGAAAGGGTGGGGAGAGCGACTCCCCACCCTTGAAGCCGATATGAGAGCCGATCAGGCAATACCGGCGACTTCCGGCGTGACGAAGAGGTCAGTGACCATGACCGTCCGGTGGACGCCGGAGTCGAAGATGGCTTCGATGCCGACGTAGAGGTTGAGGTTGGTGTAGTTCGAGCCGTTGACGGCCAGGAGCTGGTTGTAGTAGCTCCTGAGGGTCGAAGTCGGGACCCGAATCTCGATTCGCAGCGTGTTCTCGTTGAACGAGCAGTACTGCTCCGCTTCGCTCGAGGTGGCGGCGAAGGGGAAGTAGCTGGTGCCGATCGCCGAATTGTCGGAGGTCGCGGTGAGAAGCCACACGTAGTTGAAGCTGAACTCGATGGCCGGCGAGCCGTCCTCGCGGATAAGCGAATCGGGCACCGTCAGGATGAACACCGTGCTGGCTCCGTCGATCTCGGCCCGGTCTTCCATGTTCTCGGGGACGCCGGCAAGCGGCACGTTGATGCCGTTTTGGACAACCGCCGAGCCGTTGCAAGCCGTGTAGAAGGCATCGTAGGAGAAGCGCTCCTCGACACCGTCGCCGTCGCCGTCGAAGAGAATCGGGTAGGTTTCGGAAACGTGTTCGGTCGGCTCGCCCCACGAGCAGGTGAAGCCCTGGGAGAGGCTGTTGGTGCAGATGACCGACATGAACTCAAGCGGGTTGAGGACGTTGCCGGTGATGGCGCCTTCGGCGAAGTCGAATTCGCCACGGTCCATGGCGTTGTAAGCCTGGGTGTAGTCCGAG
>CASFWS010000104.1 GCA_949298295.1 uncultured Bacillota bacterium
CAGGGTATCGTCCCCAACCTGGGAAAGGTAGGAGAGCTCGATGTCGGCCCCTTCTCTCCCCTGGGCGGACGTAAGAAGGTAGGCGTAGCAGACGGCTTGGGAAAGGTGCCACTCCTCGTTTTCCTCGTGGAAAAGCTCCAAGGGGGCGACCGTCGACTTGATCTCGACGATAAGGAGGCGCCCGCCTTTCTCGGAGACGGCATCGGCCCGCCCGTGGAGATGGACGGCAAACTCGCCGTCAAGTATCTCGCCTTCGGCCGGGACTTCGGCGAGAAAGGAAGGGCCGAGCCTTTCCTGGACGAGGGCGTGGAGGCGCGTCCCCTCTTGCATCGTCTCGCTGTTATAGACGCGGTTATCGATGTCGCCCCGCCGGAAGAGAGCGTCGACGAGGCCGTGGACGGAAAGGGAAAGGCGTTCCACTAGCCGACTTTCCCCGCGGACGGAAGATGGCCGCGCATGCCATTGAGGAAGCTTGATATGTCCATCCTCTTCTTTCCTTCGAGCTGGACCTCGTCGAGGGCGAGGTAGCCGTCGGCAAAGCGGACGGCCATCGTCTTCTTGCCGAGGATGTAGTCCCCCTTTTCGCCGCCCTCGAGCCCTTCGGCGAGGTGCGAGCGGAAGACCTTGAGCTTGGCTCCGTCGAGGAGGAGGTAGCCGCCCGGCTCCTCGCTTAGCCCCCGGAAGGCGTTACGGGCCGCTTCCGCCCCGAGGTCGAGGGAGACATGCTCCTCGGCCTTCTTGATTTTCTTGGCGATTGTCGCCTTTTCTTCGTCCTGAGGGGTCCCGATGAGCTCGCGGTTGGCATATGACAAAAGGTCAAAGGCCATCATCTCGGCCCCGAGGGCGGCAAGCTTCCGCCCGAGGGAGGTGTAGTCGTCTCCTTCCTCGATCGGGCATTCCCGGACGTCATAGACATCCCCGGCGTCCATGGCGGCGACCATTTCCATGAGGGAAACGCCGGTAAGCTTCCTCCCGTCCATGATGGCCCGCTGGATCGGGGCGGCCCCGCGATAAGCCGGAAGGAGGGAGCCGTGGACGTTCACCGCCCCGACCTTGGCTAGCGATAGGAAGCCTTCGGGGACGATCTGCCCGTAGGCCATGCAGGCGATGACGTCGATGTCGAGAAGCTCGGCAAAGGAATAGTCTTCGCGGATCTTCGCCGGCTGATAGACCGGGATTCCCCGCTCGAGGGCGTACTGCTTCACCGGGGAGGCAAGAAGGCGATGTCCCCGCCCGGCCTCCCGGTCGGGCTGGGTGACGACCCCGATGACGTCGTAGCCAGCCTCGAGGAGCCCGGCTAGGACGGTCCTTGCCATCTCCGGAGTGCCGAGGAAAAGCACCTTGACGTCCTCATTTCGCGTAAATCTGACCATCGATGGACCTCCTCTACCGGGCAAAGCAGGCAAATTATACCCGAGATATAGAGGACGAAAGGCCCGAAGGCTGATAAAATCCGCCCCGAAGGACAACTTTTTTCCCATGAAGCAATTCGGCAAGGACTACGAGGCCGTCCGTCGCCTCATCGACGAAGGCAAGGACCTTAAAAAAGAGGGCCGCGCGACCTTGGAGGGCATCTACGAGCACACGGTAAGCGCCAACGCGAAGAAGACGGTCGCCATCTATTTCGACGAAGACGGCCGGCGGAAGAAAATGAGCTACCGCCGCTTCGGGGAATTGACGCGGAGCATCGCCGCCCGCCTTTCGACCCTCTTCCGGGGGCTCGAGGAGGGTCCGATTGCCCTCAAGATGCGCAATAGCGAGAACTGGCCGATCCTTTTCTACGCCATCGCCATGAACGGGCGGGAAGTCCTCCTCGTCGATAGCCGCCTCAAGAAGGAAAACGCCGCCAACCTCATCCGCCAGGCCGGGGCGAGGGCCGTCTTGGCCAACGAAGTCGATCCTTACGAAGTCAAAAGCCTCCGGATGAACGAGATCACGAGCGCCCGGCCCGACCCGGACTTCGTTCCCAACTTTGCCGACAAGGTCATCTTCGCCTCCTCGGGAACGACGGGCGAGGCCAAGCTCATCGAGATGAGCGGCCGCAACCTCGCCTACCAGATCCTTTCGGCCTCCAACCTCCCGGAAGAGAACTGCAAGATCGTCTGCCGGGGACGGTGCAACAACCTCGCCATGATCCCCTTCCACCACATCTTCGGCTTCGTCGCTGTCTTCCTTTGGTACACCTACTTCGGGGAAGCCATCGTCTACCCCTCGACGACCTCGATTCGCGACGTCGTCTACGCCATCCGCAAGGGGCCGGCCACCCATATCTACAGCGTCCCGATGTTCTGGGACGGGGTCGCCCAGACCCTCGAGCGGACGATTGCCCTCCGGGGCGGGAAGATCAAGGAAGCCTTCGAACGGACACTCGGCTACGGCCTCGGCGAGCTCTCGAGGAAGGAAGCCGGCTTTGCCGCCTCCCCCTTCTTCCGCCGCCTCATCCGGAACAAGGTGTTCGGTAACAAAGTCGTCTGGTGCATTTCCGGGGGCGGGGCTATCTCGAAGAAGACCCTCCGGATCATCAACGGCATCGGCTATCCCCTTTCCAACGGCTACGGGATGACTGAGCTTGGGGTCGCCTGCGTCGAGAAGCGCCTCGACCCGAAGGACCGCCTCGCCGGAAGCATCGGGACCCTCTTCGAGGGGTTCGAGGCCAAGATCCGGGACAATAAGGAAGAAGGCGAGCTCCTCATCAAGTCCCCGACCGTCCACGAAAGCGAGATCGTCGGGGGACATAGGGTCCCTACTCCCCTCGAGGACGGCTATTTCGCCACCGGGGACATCGCCTCTATTTCCGAAGGGAAGTACCTCTTCATCAAGGGGCGGCTCAAGGACACCATCATCGACACGAACGGGGAAAACGTCTATCCCGACGAGATCGAGGACTATTTCCGCGGCCTTCCCCACGTCCGGAACGTCGCCTGCTTCGGCCTCGAACGCGAGGGAAGGGAGCAGATCTGCCTCGCCCTCGAGACCGACAATGCTGCGGAAGAGGGGGCCATCGACAAAATCAAGGCGGCCTTTCAGGAAATCAACGCCTCCCTCCCTTCCGAGAAGAAAGTCGACCTCCCCTACCTCTACCGCCATAGCCTCCCCGTTTCCGGCTCGATGAAGGTCAAGCGCTTCGCCCTCCGGGACGAACTCGCGGCCGGAAGCCGGGAGTTCATTCCCCTTTTCGAGACGGAGAAAGGAAGCGGGAAAGGGGACTTCTGGGCCGGCTTCGACCCGGCCGAGGTCAAGGAAGTCCTTTCCGCCGTCCGCAAGATCTTCGCAACCAACCTCCAGCTCCTCGAGGAGAAAGTCGGCTATGGCGATGTCTGGGACAAGGACCTCGGCGGGGATTCGATGAGCTACGTGGCGATGGTTTCCGACCTCAACGAGCATTTCCGCGTCGAGATTCCGACCGAGCTCTACGGGAAAATCGGGACGGTGAACGACTTCGCGAAGGAAGTGCTCATCCTCCTCGGGAAGGGGCCCCGGAACCCCTCAAATTCTTAGTTGCCTCTTCGGGCGGCTCCGCGTATCATATACAACGCTAGATTTCACTGGAAGGGATTTGGAAACATGGCAAACATCAAATCGCAAATCAAGAGAGTCAGGCAAGACGAGAAGAGGACCCTAGCCAACCGGGCCGCCAAAAGCGAGTTCCGGACGGCCGTCAAGAAGGCCAACGCCGCGATCGAATCCGGCACCCTCGAAGAAGCCAAGAAGGCCGTCTCCGAGGCCGAGAGCCTCCTCGACCGGGCGGCCCGCAAGGGCATCATCTCCGGCAACAGCTGCCGCCGGAAGAAGTCTTCCTTGGCCAGGCACCTTGCGGCCAAGAAGTAAGGAAGGCCCAAGAAGAAGGAAAAACGGCCCCGCGGCCGTTTTTTTCATAGTTTCCGGAAGGCGATTTCCTCCCCTTCCGGCCCGGCGTCCACAATAAGGTAGGAACCCTCCTCCCCGTCGCGGAGGAAGGAAAGGGAACCCGG
>CASFWS010000105.1 GCA_949298295.1 uncultured Bacillota bacterium
AGCCAACAACCACCGCGAGGTCGAGATGCTCCCCGGCGAGCACGGCGTCTGGTACCTCGACCAGGCCGAGCTCGACCGCATCCGCCTCCCGATCGAGGAAGGCGACTTCTATACCTATGCCGTCACCAATAGCGAGGGGACCCTCGAGACGAGCGACCCCTATGCCCATTCCAGCGGCATCAACGGCGAAAGGAGCTGCGTCCTTTCCAAGGAAGCGGTGGAAGCGCTCCGTCCCGAAGGGTTCGAAGAGGCCATCGCCGCTCTACCTGCCATTTCGGGAATGAACGAGCTCTTCATCTACGAGACCCACATCCGCGATGTGACGGCCGATGAGACCTGGATCAGCAACGAAGGCCACCAGCGCGGCACCTTCCCGGCCTTCGCCGAGAAGGGGACGACCTACTCCGACGGGGAGACGAGCGTCACGACCGGGCTCGACTCGATCCTCGAGCTCGGGGTCAACGCCATCCAGCTCCTCCCGGTCTTCGACCAGGACAACGACGAACGGGAAGTCGAGGGGAGCGAATTCAACGGCGAGTACAACTGGGGCTACAACCCGAAGAACTTCAACTTCCCCGAAGGGGCCTATTCGAGCGATCCTTATAGCTCGACGGCCAAGATCACCGAGTTCATGGGCCTTGTCCAGACCCTCGCCGATAGCGGCGTCCGGACGATCATGGACGTCGTCTACAACCACCTTTCCTCGGTAAGCGGGGCGGCCTTCACAAAGATCATGCCCAAATACTACTTCCGGACCAACGAGAGCGGGGCCTATGTCAACGGGAGCGGCACCGGCAACGTGACGGCCAGCGAAAGGACGATGATGCGGAACTTCATCGTCGATAGCGTCGTCTACTGGGCCGAGGTCTACGGGATCAAAGGCTTCCGCTTCGACCTCATGGGCTGCATCGACCTCGAGACGATGAAGGCGGTGCGGAACGCCCTAAACGAAATCGACCCGACGATCGCCGTCTACGGCGAAGGCTGGAACGGCGCCTTCGGGGGCGACCCGGGCATCGACGACTCCCTCGTCGCCATGACCGGGAACGTATACTCGGCCCTCTACGCCGGGGCCGAAGGCCTCGAGGAGAGCCCCTGGGGCATCGGAGCCTTCAACGACCACGGCCGCGACGGCCTCAAGGGGAATACCCAATGGGAAGGGGCGGCCCCCGATTACGGCTTCATCTCCCAGGGGAGCGAGCACCTGAGCGCTCAGACGCGTTCAAGGGCGGCGAGTTCCTTCCTTGGGAGCAACGAAGGCGTCGGGAGCAACCCGACCCAGACCATCAACTACGCCTCTTGCCACGATAACTACACCCTCTACGACCAGATGAACTACTGCCTCGGCTCGGGCACCGAATCGAGCGAAGATAATAAGGACGCCCGCGACGCGACGATCGCCGTCACGGCCGCCATCGTCTATTCGCAAGGCGCTGCCTTCATCCACGGCGGGGAGGAAATCTTCCGCCAGAAGCTGATGCACGAAGACGATCCCTATTGGGAGCTCGTCGAGCAAAACGCCGCGAGCAACGACGCCGTCGAGCTCGGCGAGGGGACCCTCCTCATGCGGAACTCCTACACCTATGGCGATGCCGTCAACTCCTACAAGTACGACCGGAAGATCGCCTTCCTCGACGACTACAACCGCTACAAGGAAGCCTGCCTCCTCCGCTCGGAGGGCATGGAAAGCGGCTACCTCGGCCGCGGCTACGACGACGAGGCGTGGGGAGCCGCCGGCTGCTCCGCGTGGGGCGATTACCGCGACGAAGGCGGGACGCGGACCGTCGCCGCCGCCAACTTCTCCGGGCTCGAGGGGAAAGCCGACCGCTACGTCGTCCTTGGCGGGCGGGACGAAGCCGACGCGATGCGTCAGCTCTCCTTCGGCGAAAACCGCGTGAAGGTCGTCTATTCCTCGACCGGCTACCACGAGGTCGGGGAGGAAATTTCGACGACCGACTTCCTCCAGGTCGGGCGCTACGAGATGCTCATCCTCGAGAAAATATGAACAAGGGACGTCTGAGCGGCTCCCTCCTTCTCCTCTCGACGGCCTTTTTGGCCGTCGGGTGCGGAGGGGGCGGCGACTCCTCCAGCGGGAAGGACGCCTCCTCGAGCCAAGGTTCCTTCGAGGAGCATAGCCCCGAGGAAGTCGAAGCCTACATGGAAGGCCTCCTCGCCGAAAGCGAGGCCAACCACCTTTATTTCCATTACCTCCGCTACGATAACGCCCCGGAAAGCTATAGCGACTACGACGTCTGGTGCTGGCCCTACCAAGGGGAAGGCCACCGTTTCGACTGGGTCGGGCGCTCGACGCCGGAAAACCGGGTCGACGCCGCCTCCGGGACGGCCGAAATCGATAGCTTCGGCGGGGCCTACATCGACGTCGACCTCACGGAAACCTACGACGGCGGCTGGAACGCCGAGACCCACGAGATGGGCGGGACCCCCTCCTCTTTCTTCTACGAGAACGGCTCGATGGTCCCCATCGTCGGCCTCCAGATCGTCTACACCCCATCCCGCCTTTCCGATTCCGGCTTCTGGATCAACGACGGCGGGGACATGAGCGTCGACCTCGAGGACTTCGCCTACGAAGTCGAGGGCGGGACGGCCTATCACGTCTTCGCCCTCCAAGACCAGGGCCAGCGCGGCCTTTCGAACCGCCCGGCCATGACGATCGAGGACCCCTTTGCCGAGGACGACGGGAGTAACGTCACCTACGACAATCCTTCCTACGACAACGTCGACTGGTCCGACGAGAAGGAAATCGCCGCTACCTCGCCCCTCTTCCTGAGGGGGAGCGGGGAAGAGGGCGGCCTCCTCGAGGACGGGGCCGGGACCGGCTACCAGATCATGGTTTCCTCCTTCGCCGATAGCGACGGGGACGGGATGGGCGACATCTACGGGATCACCCAGAAGCTCGACTATCTTAAGGGCCTCGGGGTCGAGGTCCTTTGGCTCACCCCGATTCAGCTCTCGAACAGCTACCACGGCTACGACATCAACGACTACACGAAGGTCGACCCGAAGTTCGGCTCCTCTATCTCCCCGCATGCCGAAGGGGGAGACGCGACCGAGGAGTCGGCGATGGCCGACTACCTCACCCTCATTGAGGAAGCCCATGAGCGGGGGATGGCTCTTATCATGGACCTCGTCATCAACCACACCTCGGCCAACAACGCCTGGTTTATCGATAGCGCCCAGCTAAGCGAAGAGTACCGGGGTTATTACCAGTGGGGGAACCACGACACCCAGGAAGGAATCGACGAGGACCACTTCTGGTATCCCTATGGGGACCATCCCTATAGCTACTACGCCAAGTTCGGCTCCTCGATGCCGGAGCTGAACTATTCCTACGTCCCGACCCGGGAAGCGGTGAAGATCATGGCCGAAAGCTGGCTTGCCAAGGGAGTCGACGGCTTCCGGATGGATGCCGTCAAGCACATCTTCCTCGATGATGAAGTCGCCTACGACGAGGGCGATACCATCGTCCTCGACAACAGCGACTCCGGCGACTACTCGAGCAACCTCACCAAGAACCTCCACTTCTGGCGGGACGTCATCGGCTCGATCAAGGAAGATTATCCCAACGCCTTCTTCGTCGGGGAGAACTTCGACGGGAACGCCTACCAGGTCGCTCCTTACTACGAAGGGTTCGACTCCCTCTTCGACTTCTACAGCTACTACAACTTCTCCTCCTCGGCCAAAAACGCCCTCGAGAACAACTCCTGGAGCAGCGTCCAGAGCTGGAACGGCTATGAAGCTACCTCGAGCGGGAGCCTCTACGACCCCAACCGCGAGCAGAAGAGCAACCGGAACGAGGCCGCTGGCCTTTACGGCTCCTCCTCGGCAATGCCCTATAGCGGGAGATGGAACCTCGCCTCGGTCCTTGCGACCTACGAGAGCTACCGGAGCGGGGAAGACCGGACCTCGAATCCCGATGGGATCGAGGAATA
>CASFWS010000106.1 GCA_949298295.1 uncultured Bacillota bacterium
CTTGCTGTTCTTGCCGCCCCGGCCGATGACGATGGCCTTTTGCGAGGGTTTCTCGACGTAGATGACCGCTTCGATCTCGTAGGAGCCGTCCCTAGCTTCGAGCCTCTTCACGAGGACGGCGGACTCGTGGGGGACTTCCTCATGGAGGAAGCGAAGCATGTACTGGCGAATCGATTCCTTGGCGAAGAAAGCCTCGTCCTTGTCGCTCAGCTGCCCTTCCGGATAAAGGGGGAGTCCCTCCGGTAGGGCCTTCTTCACGGCGTCGAGGATGGCGGAGATCCCGAAATTGGTGAGAATGGAAGCCTCGATGATCGGGAAGTCCGGGAAGGCGGAGGAAAGGCGCTCCTTGGCGGCGATGGCCTCCGGGGCCCGGACGAGGTCGATCTTGTTATAGACGATGAAAATCGGGGCATCGACCTTGATCGAGGAAAGAAGGGCGATGTCCTCCTCGAGGTCCTTGCTCGAGGCATCGATGAGGAAGAGGACGGCATCGACCCCGGAAAGGGAACGCCGGGCATTCCGGTTCATCCGCTTGTAAAGGGCCTCTTCCCCCTCGAAGAGCCCGGGGGTATCGATGAAGGCAATCTGGAGGTCCTTGCCGTTATAGACCCCGACGATATCGTCGCGGGTCGTCTGGGCTTTCGGGGAAACGATGGAAACGCGCTTGCTCAAAAGGGCGTTGAGGAGAGTGCTTTTCCCGACGTTCGGGCGGCCGAGGATGGCCACGAAACCGGCTTTCATAGGTCGCTGCCGTCGAAGGCGAAGGGCAAAAGCTCCTCGAGGCTCGTCTCCCGGCTCTCTCCTTTGAGGTTGGCCATGAAAATCCGGCAATCGCCCGGCAGCAGCTCGCTCATGACCTGGCGGCAGGCCCCGCAGGGGGAAATCGGCCCCTCGGTATCGCCGATGACGGCGAGGGCGAGGAAGTCGTCGCGGGTGTTCCCGTTCATCATGGCGTTATAGATGGCGTTGCGCTCGGCGCACATGCAAACCGGGTAGGAGGAATTCTCGACGTTGGCCCCGAGGTAGACGCTCCCGTCCTTGGTTAGGACCGCCGCCCCCACCGCGAACTTGCTATAGGGGCTATAGGAGAGGGCGCGCGCCTCGCGCGCGCACTCGATCAACTGTTCTTTATCCATTGGCCTCAACCTCCGAAAGGATCTCGTCTTGAAGGGCGAACATCACTTTCCGTTCCTCTTCCTCCATGTGGTCATAGCCGAGAATGTGGAGGAGTCCGTGGGTAAAAAGGAAGGAGAGCTCGCGCATCGGGGAATTGCCGATTTCCGCGGCTTGGCGGAGGGCTTGCTCGAAATCGACGACGATTTCCCCAAGAAGAGGGCGTTCCCCCTCGCCCATCGCGAGGGCGGAAACCGGGTCCCCTCCCTCGTTGAAGGCCCACGAAAGGACGTCGGTCGGCTTGTCGAGCCCCCGATATTGCCTATTCAGCTCCTGGATCGTCATATCGTCGACGAAAGAGCAGTCGACCTCGTAGTCGGTCTTGACGTCCAGGCGCCGGAAAGCGGCGGCCAGGATGGCGCGGTAACGGGCCTCAAGCCCTTCGGGAACCGCGAAATCCCCCAAATCCAAGATGAGTTCCATGGCGAGGTTAATCTAGCATGGAATATGGCAAATTGGTATTCAAAGGCTAGGAGATCGGGGTTGGATCGAGGCGTTGGTCGTAGAAGTCGAGATCGGCCTTTCGGAGCGGGGCCTCCCCGAGGTAGTCGGCGCACCCGCGGAAAGCGAGGCCGAGGCCGAAGAGCCCGAAGGCCGTGAAGAGGTAATGATTGAGGTTGAAGGGCCCCTCGAGAAGGGGCGGGAGGAGGGCTAGAAGGAGGACGATGGCCCCGTATAGGAGCCGCCGGTAAGAGAAGCGGTCGGCCAGGCGGTAGGCCCGCCGCTCGAGGGCCTCGAGGGAGGCGAGCCGCTCTTCGGGCCCAAGGCGCAGCGACATCGCCTTTTCCTCGTCGGAAGAAAGTTCCCTTGCTTCCTGGCGCTCCTTCCCGGCCACGAAGGCACCCTCCAAGAGGAGATAGAGGGCTAGAAGAGCCCCCGAGGCAAGGAAAGAAGGCGCGTTGAGGCCGAGGAGAAAAAGGAGGACGAGGCCGGAGAAAAGGGAAGAGAAAAAACCGGCACTGTCCCCGACGGCCTCTTTCTTAAGGCGCTGGAAGCGGACGTAGCACTCCCGGAATTCGCCGTTCCGGGCACGTGACAAAAGGCGGTTGCCTTCGTTGTCGAGGCGATGCAAGAGGCGGATCGAAAGCCGCTGGCGAAGGATGGAGAAAAGACCGGCAAGGAAGAGGAAAGCGGGCGCAAGGAAAAGCAAGCCGTCCTTCACGAAGAAGAAGCCGACGGCCATCGAAAGGGCGACGAGTCCTTCGAGGAAGGGAGTGAGGAAACGGCCGTGGAAGGGGACGAGGGGACGCTTGGGCCGGGGATGGACGATCCTCTCCTCCCGCTTCCCCTCCCCGAAGATCCCGCTCCAGTCCGCGAGGAGGGCCTTGCCGGGGACGAGGCGCCGCCCCCGGGCCGGGTCGTCGACGAGGAAGAGGCGCCCAAGGCGCCCCCGGACGAGGACCATGTGCCCCTCCTCTTCCTTCCCGAGAAGAAGGAGCAAGGGGAAGCGTCGGGCCCTAAGGAGGGAGGCTTTCTCGTAAGCCCGCTTGAAGGTAAGCTCCACCCCGGCGGCTTTGGCTCCTTCGGATAGATGAAGGAGGTTATAGGGCGGCTTCCCGCGAAGGGAAAGGCGGGCATAGGCCCGCGCATGGGTGAGAGAGACGAGGAGCATCCTCGTCGCGGCCCAGCCGCACAGTTTCTCGTCGCCTTGGAAAATGAGCATCTTCACCCATATATAGGCGCCATTCCGGCCTTTGGGCCCCAAAAAGGGGCGGATAAGAAAAAAAGAGCCCGGGGGCTCTTTCCGTTTTACCACTTTTTGCGGCGGGCAAGCTCGCTCTTCATCTTCCGGCGGAGGCTCGTCTTGAGATAGAACTCGTGCTTCCGCGTCTCGATGAGGACGCCCGACTTGTTCACGCTGCGCTTGAAGCGCCGGAGACCTTCGTCGAGGGTTTCGCCTTCCCTGAGGACCGTTTTGATGGCCAAAGCATTCACCTTCCTTACTTTTTGCGGTATAGATTGTATGCTTTCCCTTTCCGTTAGGCAAGAGCTACTTTGCCCCTCCTTCCTCGCCCCGCCGACCCCCGGGGCTTATGGTAAAATCGGCTCATGGAACCCCTTCTCAGCGTCATCGTTCCCTCCTACGGCTCCGAGGAATACCTCCCCCGCTCCCTTTCTTCCCTCCTCGCGGCCCGGGCGAAGGTCGCTCCGGGGAAAGTCGAGATCCTCGTTGAGGTCGATCCCAAGGAAGGGCATTCCGACTTCGAGCTGGCATCAAGCATCCTGAAGGGCGAGGAAAACGCCTTCGTCTCGGCCCACGAACGCCGCCTTGGGCCTTCCCTTTCCCGCCTTAAGGGCGCCGAAAGGGCAAAGGGCAAGTATGTCGCCTTCCTCGATAGCGACGATACCGTCGAGCCCTCCTACTTCGAGGTGCTCCTCCCCCTCCTTTCCTATAAGGACCCCGACGTCGTCGGCTTTTCCTTCAACCTCGAAATCAATGGCAAAAAGCGCCCCTATCCCTTCTTTTCCTCCTTCGTCGGCGACGGCATAAGGATGCTCCGCTCCCTTTTCCTCGACATCGGGACCCGCGGCTTCCTTTGGTCGAAGTGCTGGCGGAAGGACCTCTTCCTTTCCTACGACGGCCCCCTTTTCTCCTTCCTCGAGGACGTGAGCATGAACGCCATCCTCCTCCCGCCGGCGAAGAAGGCCATCGCCATCAAAAGCC
>CASFWS010000107.1 GCA_949298295.1 uncultured Bacillota bacterium
GGGCGCCCGAGGAAGGCGGCTTCCCCGCTGGGGCCTGCATAGCTTGGCGGCCTGCATGTTCAACAGACCAAAAACTACATATTGTCATTGACTTCTACACGGCGATCATATGCGACGAGGAGACGGGCTCGGTCATCGACGTCATCAGGCCAAGGAGGTCTGAATGCCTCTACCGATTCTTCGCCTCCATACCCCTCGAGGAGAGGGAATGGGTCGAGTTCCTCAGCTCCGACATGCACGACCCCTACGACGTCGCCTGCCGGCATTGCCCCCCAACGCCGTCCCCGCCATCGACATGTTCCACATAGTCAAGCTGGTCGTCTCGGCGATGGACTCGGCGAGGTACAGGGCCTTCAAGGAGGATAGGGGCGACCCCATAAACGGCTACGCCAAGAAGCATCGGAGGGACTTCCTCTGCCGTCAGGGCGGCCCGGCGATGGGGAGGCGGGACATGCTGGCCCGCGCCCTCATGGCCTCCGGCGGCCTGCTCGACGTCTACGAGGCCGAGCA
Source organism: uncultured Bacillota bacterium (assembly GCA_949298295.1). Lineage (GTDB taxonomy): Bacteria > Bacillota_I > Bacilli_A > RFN20 > CAG-826 > UBA4951. The sequence continues at coordinate 511 of CASFWS010000107.1, forward strand.
GGCGATGCTCGGCATGGTCGACGGCCTCGCCAAGAGGCCGCCGAAGGAAGAGCTCGAATGGATTGCCCCGAGGCTCGAGAAATCCGGGATCGCCGACGCCCATAAGGCCGCGGAGAGCATAAGGAAATGGATGATGCCACAGATATCGAAGACCTTCGAATTGAGGGTCGCCGGCGAGATGCACTCCAGCAGCATATCGGAGCCGAGGAACGCGCAGATAAAGGAGCTGATATCCGCATCGAATGGGCTTGTGGACTTCAAGAGGATGAGGAAGAGGGTCCTCTTCATGTATTCAGACGGGACGGAAAGGGAAAGCCCAAAGGCCGACGAAGGGGGCGATCCCGGGCCGAAGGACGGCGAAGAGGCCCCGAGGATCCCAGTCAACGGAAGGCGAGCTGAGACCACACGGAATTTAAGAAGCCCCTCAACCCCGACCACACAAAACCACGCAGGATTTAAGAGAGCCCAAAAAAGCCCGGGATGACGCGATTCGCCATCCCGGGCTTTTCCTTTGGCTCTAGCGCTTGCTTAGCAGAAGCGTGTAACGGTCCTCGTCGTCGATGGACAAGACGACCTTGAACTGCTTCCAGAAGGTGAAAGCCTCTTCCTTGGGGCTCGAAAGACACCGGGCAAAAGACTTTCCCTCCCCGGAAAGATGATGGGCGTTCAGCCTATCTTTCCCCTCGTCGAAGGCGATCAGGAGCTTTCCGCCCTTCCTTAAGGCCTTCGCGGATTGCTTGGCAAAGCGGTCGACGTCGAGGAAGTGGGGGTAGGCATTGTAGACGACGACGATGTCGTAGGCTTCCTTCGGCAAGGGGGCCTCGAGAAAGTCCTCGCAGCGGTAGATGACCCCGGGCACTTTAATTTTCTTGGCTTCCTTGATCATTTCCAGGGCCACGTCGATGGCCGTGACGGTCGCCCCCTGGGCGCTCAAATAAGGCTCGAGGACCCCGGTCCCGCAGCCGATATCGAGGATCCTCTTACCGGACAATTCGCCCAAAGGAGCGAGGATTTGCGAGGCTTTTTCTATGGGTAGAGGCCCTTTTTCCGCCCATTTTTCGGCGAGCTTCCCGAAATGGCTGGCTTGTTCTTTGGCCATCGCGGCCCTTTCTTTATGGGGAAAAAGGAAGCGGTCTTCACGGCTCATGAGGTGGCTTTTGAAGAGGGCAAAGACGACGCTTGGGATAAGGGCGAGCTGGATGAGTATGGCTGGCCAACCCATCAAGAAGTAGCTATTGACGAAGATCGACCAGGAGTAGGCGTCGCCCCGCCCGACATAGACGAGATAGTTGACGAAGGCCCCGCCCAAGCGCCCGACGAGCATGGCGGCTATAAGGCTGAGATAGAGGTCAAGGTACATCCATTTTGTCTTAACGAGGCGGAAGAGAAGACCGGCCACAGCCCCATAAAGGGCGCATTCGACCATCATCGGCGGGAGGACCGGGAAAAGGGGCGGCATCCCGGTCATGAGGCTATTGAGGAGGGGGGTGAGAAGCCCAACCCCAAGGCCGAAAAGAGGGCCGAAGAAGAAGCCGGCGATGAGGACGGGGATGTGCATCGGCGAGAAGATGGACCCGGCATTTTGGATGCCGTGGAAGCAAAGGGGGAGGAGGATGCCGATGGCAATGAGAGCGGCGCTTCCGACCGTCTTCTTGATGGTAGAAAGGTAATTCATGACAGCTACTTATAGCCGCGGGGGAGGCGGAAGTCCACCTTTTGGGGAATATATGCCACCGTCAAATACCTTTCATTGCCCGGAGGCATGAAAAACCCTCCCCGAAGGGAGGGCAGGTGACCCTTTTCAAACGGATTAGAGCTTCCGGTTGTAGAACTCGATGATCTGGGCTTCGTTGATGTCCTTCGGGAGCTCATTGCGCTCCGGGAGGCGGGCAAAGGTACCCTTGATCTTCTCGGCGTCGACGGTGACGTAGGCGGGGATCGTCGGCTTGCCGTCGAGGGATTCCTTGACGACCTTGAGGGGGCTATCCTCGCGGAAGCCGATGACGTCGTTGACCTTGCAGAGGTAGCTCGGGATGTCGACCTTCTTGCCGTTGACCGTCACGTGGCCGTGATTGACGAGCTGGCGGGCCGCGGCGCGGGTCCGGGCAAAGCCCATCCGGTAGACGAGGTTGTCGAGCCGGCTTTCGAGGATCCGGAAGAAGGCGAGGCCGGTGACGACGTCCTTTTCCTTCTTGGCAAGGACGAAGAGGCGGCGGAATTGGCGCTCGTTGACCCCGTATAGGTGGCGGAGCTTCTGTTTCTCGAGGAGCTGGGCTCCGTACTCGGACGGCTTGCGCTTCCGGTCTTGGCCGTGCTGGCCGGGGCCATAGGCCCGCTTTTTGAGCTCATCCCCGGTCTCGAGGGTCGAGAAGGAGAGATGGCGCGAACGCTTCCACTTGGAAGCCGTGTACTTGGACATGGAAAGTCCTCCTTTTCTTTCGGCGCAAAACAAGGTGGCCCTCCCTCTTCCCCGGGTGTCTGCCCTTTCGGCCCGGTTAGCCCCGGGCTTACTTCGCTTATCGGCGGACGTCGGGCGGGAAGATGAAGGCCCGCTAACTTTACGCAAGCGAAAGGATAGAGGCCCGGCGCTCCTTTGTCAAACCTTTCTTAAAGAAAGGGGACTACCTAGCCGGCCCATATGCTAACATTAGCAGGTATGTTCAACGCTACCTTCCTTATCGACCAGAACCTGGCGCTCGGCCTCGGCTTCGGAATCGGCATCCCCTTCGTTCTTCTTGCCGTCGGCCTCTCCCTCTTCCTCATGCGGGGCGGGCGCTACAAAAGGGCCTTCAACGATTTGAGCGGCCGCTACGAAAGTAGCCACGGGATCCTCTTTGGCAAAATCGCCCAGTACATCAGCCGCCTCGAAAGCATCTACCAGCGGAACTTCGCCTATGGCGAGCTCTACATCGAGCTGAACAACAAATACAAGGACCTCAAGGACTACCGCGACGCCGAGGTCGTTTCCTACCTCCGCCAGCTCTCCGACGACCTCAACGACCACGCCTACAAGGACTTCAAGCGCCTCCTTCCGGAAGCCCGGAAGAAGATGAACGACTTCGAAAGCGCCGTTTCTTCCTTCTCGAAGACCTTGACCCTCAAGTTCGAGGACGAGAAAAAGGTCCAAAGCGATTTCATGGCCAGCCAAGCGGCCCTCCGGAAAATCAAGGAAACCTACTATTCCTTTCAGGGGGACGTCGGCCTCCTTGCCGCGACTTTCGATGCCTTCTTCGGGAAGTGCGAAAACCTCCTGAGCGAGGCCGAGGGGTATATCGACCGGGCCTCCTACGAAGACGCCCAGGACATCATTAC
>CASFWS010000108.1 GCA_949298295.1 uncultured Bacillota bacterium
GCTCGTCGAGGATGTCGTCGAGGGTGAGGAGCCCGGCGTAGGAGCCGTCCTCCCCCTTCACCATCGCCATGTGCACCTTCTCGTCGGTCAATGAGGCGAAAGCCGCGAGGAGGTCGTCGGAAAGAGCGACCTCAAGCACCTCGAAGAGGGTCGAGCGCGGCTCGAGGTGCTGGTCTTGGAAGTACTCCCGGAAGAAAACCTTGCTTTGGAGGATTCCGACGCAACGCCGATCCTCGTCAAAGACGGGGTAACGCGAATAAGGGAGGGTGAGGAGGGTCTTCGTAAGGAACTTGGGGACGAGGTCCTCCTCCTTGATCGAAACGACCTTTTCCATCGGGGTGTAGACGTCGGAAACCTTCTTGCTGGAAAGGGAAAGGGCCTTCTTGAGGATGGACACCTCCTCGGGCTCGAGGAGTTCCTCCTCGCTTTTGGTGATCTCGTTCTCGGTCACTGCCTCGTCGGCCTTCTCGACGATGTCCTCCCGGGAAAGGAGGTCGTCGTCCCCGACCTTGAAGATACGATGGACGAGCTTTAGGAGCATCCGGAAGAGCCAGATGACCGGGAAAAGGAGGATGCCGACGATAAAGTCGGGCCATGCCACGAAGACGGCCACGCGGTTGGGCATCGCCTTGGAGAGGATCTTCGGGACGGTGTCGCTCACGATGTAGACGAGGAAGCCCATGACGATGGTCGAAAGAACGGATTCCACCGCATCGGCCCAGCCGTAGGCGTCGCAAATGAGGGCGAAGATCATCGCCGCGAGAGTCGACATGAGGGTCTGGACGATGTTGTTCCCGACGAGGATGGTGACCAAGGTCCCCTCGAAACGCTCGGCCAGGCGCGTCACGATCTTGGCGGTCAGTTTTCCCTTCTCGGCCTCGGCCTTGAAGCGGAAGCGGTCGCAGTTGGAAAAGGCGTTCTCGGAAGCCGAGAAGAGAGCCGAGACGAGCAAAAGGACGACGATGAGGAGGATTGCCCCCCAAATCGGCATCCCGAGGACTGTCGTGTCAAATAAGTCCGCCGAGCTATTCGCGCTTAGGTAAGCGCACAGTCGACTAGGGCCAGAATCATCCATTCGAGCCGTAATATAGCGAAAAGGCGACCCTTTTTCAAGGAATAAGAAAAGCCAGCCCGGGGGCTGGCTCATCAAAGGACGGCTGCGCTTAGAAGAAGGTACCGCGGGCGGCGGTCCGGATTTCCTCGCTCGTCGAGAAGGGGATGCGGGTCGTATAGCCGGCCCGGGCGGCGACGATCATCTTCGTCGGCCACTGCTGGATGGCGCTATTCCAGGTGTAGACGGTGTCGTTATAGAGGTCGCGGGCGGCCGTGATCTCCTTCTGGAGATAGGCATTTTGCTCCATGCACCGCTGGATGGCTTCGTGGGCCTTGAGCTCGGGGTAACGTTCGAGGGCGATGTTGACCTTGGCGAACATCTCGTCGATTTGGGCGCTCGTCTCATTCCGGGCGGCGTCGTTGTTAGGATTGGCACCGCCGCGGTAAGCCGCGACCTTGACCATGACGTCCTTGTCGAGGTCAATGGCCTTGTCGAGAAGCTTGGCGGCGTTTTGGAGGATGAGGACCCGCTGCTCGAGGTAGTTGTCGATCGTCGAGGCGTCATGCTGAATCTTCTGCTCGAGGGAGCGGAGATAGGCGCCGGCCTTGATCTTCATGAAGAGGAAGACGAGGCCGGGGATGATGGCGAGGCACCAGAGGATGACCTCGAAGACGGTCGACCCGGGGCCGACCTTGACCGGGATTTGCTTCTCGATGACCCGGGCATCGCGTCCCGTCGAGACGGGATCGCGGGTTTCGTCTAATGGATTGGCCATGTATCTCCTTTCCGCGGCAAGGCCGCGCGGCCGATGGGCTTGTTGAAATTATACTAGGGACGGCGCCTTTTGGAATCGCTAGCCTTTCTTGCTGGCTTTCCTATCGAGTTCCTCGAGCCCTTTTTCGAGGCGCTCGAGGGGGAGGAAGAAGTCCTCGAAGGCTTTTTCCTCGGCTTGAAGGTTCTCCTCGTCTCCCCCGTCGAGGGAGGAAAGGGGGAAGTAGGCGGCGTAGGAATTCACGATCGTCCCGCCGCGGTCCTTTAGGAAAGAACGAAGCGGCCCGCCATCGAACCTCTCGGCATCTTCGTCCGCCCGGCGGACGGCGACGTCGGTCGCCTTCCGGCGTTCCCGGTAGTCGAAATAATGGACCGGGACGTCGTGGACGCGGCCGTCCCCGCCCGAGGTCGGGACGTAAGTGACCATCGGCACCGCCTCGAAGGCAAGGGAATCGACGACGAAGAAGTCCGTCTTCCCGATCGAGCGGGCATAGGTTGCCTTGAGGATCTGGTCGGTCGTCGAGCCTTCGGGGAGGAAGCGCTTGCCGTCCATCTGGTTGACGGCCCGCATCGCCTCGTAGTCGGAAATGTCGCGCCCGAAGGCCTTCTTCGGGGTGTACATCCCGGCCTCGGTCGTCTGGTAGAGGGGGATGCACATGAAGGGGGCGAGGTCGAAGTAAAGGGACTTGAAGAGGTCGGCGATGAGGTTTACGAAGGCTTCCCGCATTTCCTTGATCGAGAGATAGTTCCGGCAAAAGCCCGGGAAATAGCGGAAAAACGTACTCGAATGGCGGCTTTGGACGATGTTCAGCGTTTTCTTCTTCTCTAAGGTGAAATCGTCGCCATAGCCGGCCTTCCCCCGGATGAGCTCGATGAAGTTCTGCTGGGCCAAAGGGGTCATGAGGAGGCGGAACTGGACCTCGTGGTCGCGGTCATAGGCCCCGAAAAGAGCCTCGAACTCGGTATTGGCGAGGGGCTGGAAGCTCCCGCCATTCTTGACGGCTTCTTCCGCGCGATCCCGCAGCTTCTTTTCCTCCTTTTCGACGAAGCGGGCAAGGTCTTTATCGTCGTCGCTCCCATGGCCGCTCGGACGCCGGGAGAAGGAGAGGTCGGGGGCGGCCAGATTGCCGTAGATGGTGACCGGGATTTCCGAGAAAACGGGAGCCGGATGGGTGTAGTAGGCCGTCAGGATCTCGCTACGGACGGTCGAGTGGCGACGGCCTTCGCTATCGGTATAGGTCTCCGTCCAGCTGATGGTGATGCTCCCGGAGTAGGTCTTGTCGACCATCGCCTCGCTTTTGGCCATGAGGCGGACGTAGGGGTTCCCGTCGATGTCCCCGCTCATGAGGGAAACGACCGACTGGGTGTCGCCGAGGACGTCGGTGAAGGCGTAGACGTTCTTCAGCCAGTTGACCTTCTCCTCGGGGAGTTTCTCGTCGAGGGTGAAGGCATCGGTCGTCGCGGCCACGGCTTTCTTGAAATCGTTCCAAAGGAAGAGGGAATAAAGGGGCTTGAGCTTCCCTTCGATGAGTATGGCCTGCGCCCGGCGCTTCTTCTCGGCCCGGTCGGCCGCTCCCTTGGCCTCGGCCACCTTCTTGTTCATGTAAAGGAGGATGAGAAGGAGAAGGCCCAAGGAAACAACAAGGCCGATGACGCAAGCGATGATGGCCCCCGTCGAGGGCCGGTAAATTGAAAGGACGAGTCCGGCGAGGCCGACGAAGAGGGCGATGCCGAAAAGGACCCAAAGGAAAATTCTCACCCCGGCGTAGCGGGAATGGGTGGCCTTGGCTTCCGCCGCCTTGGCCGCGAGCTTGAGGTATTTCCGGTAATCGGAGGCGTTTTCTTCCTCGCTGGCCCCGGAGGCCTTGAGCTTTTCCGCGAATAGGGATCTCGCGGCCTCGCGGGCCTTTTCCTCGAGTCCCTCGCGGTAATAGT
>CASFWS010000109.1 GCA_949298295.1 uncultured Bacillota bacterium
CGGGCAAGGGGTCTACCTCAACGTCTATCAGTCCTACCCCTCCATCAGCGTTCCTTACGACGTCGTCTACGCCGACGGCTACGGACCCGATGACACCGTCGACTATGCTTTCGTCGACCATAACCTCCTCGCGAGCGAAGACAGCAATTTCTCCCAGGACTTCACCCTCGGGGAAGATTTTACCCTCACGCTCGATATCTCCTCTTTCCCGATTACCGACGCCCAAAGGCAGCTTCTCGACCTCATCACCCGGGACGGCAAGACCAACGTCTTCGCCTCCGGGTCCCTTTCCCTTGAGATTCCCCTCACCGGAGCGATGTCCTTCCCGGAGAACATCGAGAAGAGCAACTACAGCGCTTCCTCGATCGTCGTTTCCGACCATCTTTTCGCCACGGCCCTCGATAACCTCATCCGGGAAAACTACACCCTCGAGCCGAGCGTCTTCTACGCCCTCATGGCCTCGACCTTCGAGGAAATCGGCTGGAACCCCAATTATTCCGGGCCCGATGGGAGGGAAACCCTCACCCGGCCGAACCAGCTCCTCATCACCCTCGAGGACGATGGCGCCGCCGACCGCCTGGCCGAGGAAATCGATACCTACTTCACCTCCATCCGGGAAGCCAGCGACCATGCCGGCGAGTCGAGCCTCGAGGCGACCTCCTATTTGACCGTCTTCACGCGAAGCACCCAGCCGTTCTGCCTCACGATGAGCAGCGATTTGTCCCAGGCTTACCAGCTTACGGCTTTCTTCCCCTTCGTCTTCTTTGCCGTCGCTATCCTGGTCATCCTTACGACCATTTCGGCCATCATCGTCAAGGACCGGACCCAGATCGGGACCCTCAAGGCCGTCGGGGTGACCCAAAGCGAGATCTTCGGCTACTACATCCTCCTCACGATGGCCCTCGTCCTCGTCGGGACCCTCATCGGCCTCATCGTCGGCCCCTTCCTCCTCCCGGCCATCATGCAGATCAAGTACACGATGCTTTATAGCGTCGTGCCCCTCGAGTTCGTCTTCCCGTGGGGCTATGCCATCCTCACGGCCCTCGTCTTCCTCGGGATCGCCGCCCTCGTCACCTATCTCATCACCCGGAAGGAAGTGGGGCTCATGCCATCCGAATCGATGCGCCCGGCCCCGCCCCATCTCGTCGGGAAGGGGGCTACCAAAAAGTCGAAGAGGAAGACGAACGTCGTCCTCCTCTCCCTCAAGATGGCCCTCCGGAACATCAAGGTGTCCCTCTTCAAGTCGGCGATGGTCGTGGTGGGGGTGGCCGGCTGCACGGCCCTCCTCGTCTGCGGCTACGGGATCCAGGATTCCATCGACTACTCGGTCAACGTCGACTTTACCCATTACATGACGAGCGACGTCTCCGTTTCCCTGTCCGGCGCCTTGAGCGCCGAGGAAATCGACGGCGTCCTCGAGCCCCTGTCCTCTTCGATCGCGACCTCTTCCGACGGGACCCTCGAGGCCCAGGGCTATACCCGCTCGACCTCGACGATTTCCTTCGAGGAGGCGACGGCCACTTCCTACTATTGCCTCCTCGAGCCAACCGGGTATTCCTTCGTCGACCTCGACTTCCCCCACGACCAGGTCGCCATTTCCCAGAAGGTACGCAACAAGACCGGGGCCGACGTCGGGGACGAGATCACCTTCACCGTCGGGGTGAGCCGCTATACGGCCACTGTCGCCGCCGTCTACGAGTCCTTCACCTTCCACGGGGTCGTCCTCTATGGCGATGCCCCTTTCCTTTCCTCGGCGGCCACCTATAGCGGCATCTACCTGAAGGCCGCGAGCGGCGTGAGCGAAGACGAGCTCGCCGCCCTCTGCACCGAGCTCATCCCGGGGGTCAGCTCGACCCAGACGAGCGAAGGGATGAATGCCTACGTCGGGGAAATCATGTCGAGCGCCTCCCAGATGACCGGGGCCATCAAGGTGTTCGCCATCCTTCTCGCCATCGTCGTCCTCTATAACCTCGCCCTCCTCAATTTCCGGGAACGGACCCGGGACATCGCGACCCTCAAGGTCCTCGGCTTCTCGCGGGCCGAGATCGCCCTCTCCCTCCTCTTCGAGACGATGCTTCTTACCCTCGTCGGGGTCGTCGTCGGGATGCTCCTCGGCTACCCCTTCATGCTCGGGGTCCTTCTCACCAACCAGGTCGAGATCGCCGAGTTCCTCTTCTACATCTCCCCGCTTACCTATTTCCTCTCCTTCCTCCTCACCTTCGTCGTCGCCTTCGCCATCAACTTCTTCTTCGCCCTCCGGAGCGAGAAGGTGAAGATGGTCGATTCCCTCAAGAGCGTCGAATAGCCTTCCTTCGCCCGAGGGTGATAGAATGCCGGCGAAGATACGCTTGCCCGCCCTAGGGCAAAGAAAGGAAACTATGTCCGCAACCACCAAGAAGGTTCCCGGCTCCATCGACGGGGCCCGCGAACGGGAAATCCTCGCAAACTACGCTTCCGACCCGCGGAACGCCATCGTCCGGCACGCCCTCTCGCGCCATGCCGTAACGAGCGTCCTCTACGACCCGAGCTACCTCCCGGACGTCAACATGTCCTACTCGCTCGAGCTATCGACGATGACCCCGATGAACCAGAAGGCCTCGGGCCGCTGCTGGATCTACGCCGGCCTCGGCTTCATGCGGGAAATGATCGGCAAAAAGCTCGGGATCAAGAACTTCCAGCTCTCGACCAACTACATTGCCCTCTATGACAAGATCGAGAAGAGTAACTATGCCCTCGAAAGCTGCCTCTACTATGCCGACCGGGACAAGGACGACCGCGAGTTCAAGTGGCTCCTCGCCAATCCGGTAAGCGACGGGGGCCAGTGGGACATGCTCGTCAACCTCGTGAACAAGTACGGCCTCATGCCGATGGAGGCCTTCCCCGACACCTACCAGTCCTCGAACACCCGGGAGACCGATTGGGTCGTCAATTGCTACATCCGGAACTTCGCCGCCAAGGCCTATCGCCTCGTCCACGAAGGAAAGGCCGAGGAAGCTCGCGCCCTCAAGGAAAAGACCCTCGAGAAGATCTACGGCCTCTTCCTTTCTTCCTTTGGGATCCCGCCCTCGACCTTCGACTTCGAGTACAAGGACGGGAAGGACGAGCGCCACGTCGTGAGCGGGTTGACCCCCCTCGCCTTCAAGGAAGCCTACCTCGGGGATAGCCTCGACGACTACGTCTCCCTCATCAATAGCCCGACCGCGGACAAGCCCTATTTCCGGAGCTACACCATCGACCGCCTCGGGAACGTCCTCGAGGGGAAGAGGGTCACCCACCTCAACGTCCCGATGGAACGGATGAAGGAACTCATCCTCAAGCAGCTCAAGGACGGCTCCCCGGTCTGGTTCGGAAGCGACGTGAGCTTCTACCGCGACCGGAACTCCTTCGCCTGGGACGACCGGGCCATCGACTACGAAGGTTCCTTCGGGCTAAGCGTCGAGGAGAGCAAGGAAAACATGCTCGACTTCTCCTCGAGTGCCATGAACCACGCGATGCTCATCGTCGGGGTCAACCTCGTCGAGAACGTCCCGACGAAGTGGAAGATCGAGAATTCCTGGGGGACCGACAACGGCCAGCAGGGCTACTACGCGATGAGCGCGAGCTGGTTCGACAAGTTCGTCTACCAGGCCGTCGTCCACAAGAAGCATCTCTCGAGCCAGGAGCTGAAGGCCTATCTCGAGGAGCCGACGATTCTGAAACCATGGGACCCGATGGGGACCCTGGCCGCTTAGGAAAGGAGGAAG
>CASFWS010000110.1 GCA_949298295.1 uncultured Bacillota bacterium
CGAAGGAATCATCCACGGTCCGCCGATGACCATGTCGGCGCTCTCTTCGAGGAAGAGGGTATTGACCGTCGCGTAGTCGGCACTCGTCCGCGGCATGTAGTCGATGAATTTCCGGTGGTATTCAAGGGAGGCGACGACCAAGGGGTCGGTCAGGCCCGGGGTTCCGTCCGCATGGAGGATCTCCCCGCCGTAGCCGTTGATCCACGCCGAGGCGTAATAGGGAGTCGAATGCTGCTCGACGAAGCCGTAGCGCCGGCCGTCGGTATATTCCTTCATGTAGGAATAAAGCTCCTCGGTCGTCGTCGGAAGGGCGGGAAGCGAAGGGTCCTTGTCCCCGACGAGGTCCCGGTTATAAAGGAAGAGGGTCGTTTCGTAATAAAGGGGCAGCCCGTAGTTGGTCCCTTCGTATTCCATCGCCTCGAGGGTCAAGGGAACGCTTTCCTCATAAGAGGAAGGGTCGATGAGGCCGTCGAGGTCCTCGAGGATCCCGAGGGTCGCGAAAAGGCCGATCTTGTCGTGGGCGAAGATGTACATGTCCGGGCAGCTCGCGGGGTCGTTGCCGACGAGCTTCAGCTGATCGGTCATCGCGTCGCGGCGGACGAACTCGACTTTTTCCTCCGGGAGTTTTTCGGCGATGGCCTTTTCGAGGACCTCGACCACCGCATCCGTCTTGTCGTGCCAGATGACGAGGGTCGAATCGTCTCCTCCCGAGCAAGAAGAGAGCCCGGCGACGGCCAAGAGGCCGGCCGCGGTAATGGCAAGGTGCTTTTTCATTGGGATACCTCCAAGGGAAGAAGGGGGCCCGAAGGCCCCCAAAGGTCAAATTAGATGCGATCAGTAGGAGATGGCGAGGATGTACTTCCCGGTTTCGTCGGTTTCCCCGGTTACCGTCGCGTACACCGTCTCCTTGGTGGTGTCGATGTTTTCGGTCAAATCGGCCGTCTGGAGGCGGGCCGCTTCGTCCTCGCTATTCGGGTCGTCGATCGAGATGATGATCTGGTCGCACGTCGTCGAGACGTCGTAGGTGAAGAGCCCGTCGCTGATCGGCACGAGGGCCTCGCCGGGCCAGGTCGAGAACATCCCGACCCCGCTTTCCTTGTTCCAAGCCCAGAGGTAGGGCTCGGTCCAATCTTCGGGGACGCTCACCTCGAGGCGATAGGTATCGCTCGGGGGAAGGGGCTTCGTGTCGTAGGCGACGACCCCGGCTTCGTTCTTCCCGTCGTAGAGGTAGTCGCCGACGTCGGCAAACCAAGCCGAATTGCCGTTGTTGCCCCGGAGGGTGAAGTTCACCGAGCGGCGGCTTCCGCCGTCGGTCACGTAGTAGGAGGCGTATTTGCTCGCGGCGAAGCCCATGAAGCGGTAGCCGTCGCTATCGAGCTCGGTCGGGATGAGGGTGGCTTTCCCTTCCCCGTCGACCCCGTAGACCTCGGCGGTCCGCCAGGCATTGGGGACGTGGACCCCGAAATAGGCTTCGCTCACGTATTCGCGGGCGGCCGGGGCCCCTTCGGGCGCCGCGTCGAGGGCCGTGAGGTTATAGGTGACGCGCGAGGTGCCGTCTTCGTTTTGGGCCGTTCCTTCGCTAACTCCGTCGAACCAGACGTCCTTCCCCTCGATGAGGAGGCCTTCGCTTTGAATGGCCGTGTCGGTTCCTTGATTGGCAGCGATGATCACCATGTCGACCCGGGTCGGGACGGCGAGCTGGTACCAGCCATCGCCCGCATCTTCCATGGCCCGGCCCGGCCAGGCTATCCCGGGGAAGGCATTGGCCCCGCCTTCGTTCGTCCAGGCCCAGAGGTAGGGATCATTCCACCCTTCGGGAGCTTTGAACGAAATGGAGTAGCCGGTCGTATCAGGCTCCGTCTCGAGGTCGTCGAAGGTCGGGTAGACGGTCGGCTCGCCCTCTTGTTCGGGCTCAGAAGAAGAAGCAGGAAGGGAAGTTTCTTCCGAGCTCTCCTCGGACGAAGGCGCCGATGAGGAGGTCTCGGTTTCGCCGCATCCGGCCAGAATCAAAAGGGCCGCGGCGCCGAGAACAGGAAACAAAGACTTTTTCATTACAAGGTCCTCCTAATGTTCCTACTGCCATTATCAGAGTGCTTTCAAGCCATTTCACATAGAAGATTGAAAGCGGTTACAATGCCAAAATCAATTGATGTTTCCTCGTTTTTCCATTTGTAACGCTTACACGGGAAAACGACTTTTCGCAAAAACGAGGACCCGCCTAAAGACGGGGAAAAGGCGCCCGCTGGAGGCGCCGCTAGCTTACTCAATACCCGGGAATGAAACTGATTTCGTAAGTCGTCCCGCTCAAAGCGATGGTATCGGTCACGTTCCAAGCCCCGTCGACCCAGGTGTCCTGCCCGGGGGTGGGGAGGGTTCCACTCGGATCGTAACGGAGAACGATGAGGGAATCGATTTCCGAGGGGACCCGCGATTCGAGGAAGCCGTCCACCACTTCCCCGGCATAGTATCTTCCCGGTTCCCCGCCGTCGACCCAAGCCCAAAGGAAGAAGGCCGGATCGTCGCTCAGGGCCCAATCGTCGAGGAAGGTCCCGACGATTTCCTTCTCGCCTTCCTCTAAGGAATCGAGGGATTCGCCCGCGCTCGAGGAAGCCTCCTCCTCCGAAGATGAAAGGGACTCGGGAGGGAGGCTAGAAGAAACATTCGAGGAAGAGGCCTCGTCCCCCTGGCTAACCGCCGGATTTCCGCCCCCGCAGGAAGCAAGGGCAAGGGCGGTCCCGGCAAGGAGGAAAGCCCAATGTTTCAAACTTGCCATTTAGGCCTTTCCTTCCTTCCGCTTCCTAGCGGCAAGATAGGCGATGCCGCCGCCGAGGGTGGCCAGGATCGTGTTTGTCTTTTTCATTTTTTGAGCCTCTTCCCGGAATGCTACTACGTAAGCGCTTACAGTCAAGGAAGGGGCCGCCCTTCGTAAAGGCCGGTTTCGCCTCCCGGCCTTCCTCGCGAGATAAGGACTACTTCCCTCAAGGACGGAAATGTGATAAGCGTTACCAAGAAGGCCCCTAAAGGGCCCTATGAAAGCATGCTCATCAGAAACTACGCTAGCAGCGACGCCCTGGAAACGGCCACGCTCTTCTACGAGACCGTCCACGCGGTAAACGCGAAAGACTATTCCCCGATCCAGCTCGAGGCCTGGGCCCCGAAAGAGAGGGATCTTGAGAAATGGGACCGTTCCTTCGATGGACGCCTTGCCCTCGTCGCCCTCGAGGGGGAGCGTATCGTCGGCTTTGCTGACCTCGACCCTGAAAGGGGCTACCTCGACCGCCTCTACGTCCATAGGGACTTCCAAGGAAGGGGGATCGCCACCGCTTTGTGCGAGCGCCTCGAGGCGGAGGCAGAAGGGGAAATCGCGACCGACGCTTCGATCACGGCCCGGCCCTTTTTCGAAAAGAGGGGATACCGGGTCCTAAGAGAGCAGGAAGTCGAGCGGCGCGGCATCCTCCTTACGAACTTCCGGATGGTCAAAAAGAAATGACCTCAGAGTCGAAATAGAGGTTTCCCGGATATGAAAACGGCGGGCTTTTCGGCCCGCCTTTCCAATAAAGAAAGTTTTCCGCCCTCAAAGGACGGCCAGTAGCTTCGCGTGGAGGTCGTAGACGAAGGAGGAGTCGATTTCAACCCGGACCCGGTCCCCGCGCCTTAGCTCGACGTCGGCATCGAGGTAGATCTTCCCGTCGATGTCGTCGGGGGCGTTCCAGTAGGAGCGGAGGGAGTAC
>CASFWS010000111.1 GCA_949298295.1 uncultured Bacillota bacterium
GGCCTCCTGCGCTGGGAAGGAATGGAGGGGGTCGGAGGCGTACTCTTGGTTCCCGGCGCAGCAGCAGGCGACGACGCTTTTCGGCTTCACGAGGGAAAGGAGTTCCTCCCCGCTCGCCGTGTAGGAACCGTGATGCCCGCACTTGAAGAGGTCGACCTCCGGGAGGTCGTTGCCCGTCGCGAGGCTATGCTCGGCGTACTCTTCGCTATCGCCGGTGAAAAGGAAGGAACGGCTCCCCTGGCGGAGGAGGACGCTCACCGAGCAGTCGTTCTGGCTCGAGAAGCCGCTTTTCGTATAGCTCGGGTCGAGTTCCTTCACCTCGGCGGAAGTGTGGTCGTAGAAGAAATTGTAGAGGAGGTCGAGCTCGACCCCGGGGCCGAGGGGGAAGACCGTCTTCCCTTCCTTAAAGAGCTGCCCCGCCGTCTTCCAGGAGGTTCCTTCGGCGATCAAATGGTTCCTCGCCTCGAGGTATTCCTCGTAGATGGCCGTAAGGCCGTCATTTTCTTCATAGGTTACCTGGTTATTGTCGAAGACGACGTCCCCGGTGTCGTAGTAGGAGAAGTCGATGAGGTTATCGATTTTGAAGGAATACATGATCCCGTCCCGGGAATCGCCGTCCTTGCTTCCGACGAAGCCGGCGATGTGGTCTTGGTGGGCGTGGGTCGCGATGACGTATTCGAGCTTCCCGTCCTCGACGTAGGCCCCACCCCGATTCGCGTCCTCAAGGTAGCTTCGGATGGCCTTGGCCGAGCCCTTCCGGCTCCCGGCGTCGATGAGGATGTCGTTTTCCCCGGCCTTGATGTAGATGCAATCGCCGGTGTACTGGTTCCCGAGCTCGAGGAAGTGGATGGATACCTCGGCCATCTCCCCTTCAGCATAGGAAAGGGAGGAAGAAGAGACGGAGGAGGAACTCTCGATGGAGGAAGAAGGCGAAAGGCTTTCCGACGAGAAGGGGAAAAGGCTCCCGAAAAGGCCCTCGACGTAGTCGCAAGAGGAGAGGGCGATGGCAAGGATAGGCAAGAGGAACAGTTTCTTTTTCATGTTTGATAACCTCGAAAAGGGCTTAGATCAGGGTGAAGTAGAGGAAAATCCCGGCCGTGAGGAGGGCAAGGAAAAGGAAGAGGGCGACGAGGAAAACCCAAAGCGGGGCCTTCCCGCCCCGGGGGCGGGGCTTCACTTCCCGCTCGACCCGTTCCTTGAGCTTATCCATCAGCCTCTCCTCTCACCATGGCGGAAGACGGAGGAAATCTGTCCCCCGCCCAAAAGGCGGCCGTCTTCGGCATAGAGGGCGGCGTATTGCCCCGGGGTCACCGCTTTCGCTTCCTTGGGGTAAAGGAGGCGGGCGGTCCCCTCGGAGGGATATTCGACCGACGCCTCGACGCTTTCCGAGCGGTAGCGGAACTTGGCAAGGGCTTTGGTGGGCCGCTCGCCGACGAGGTTGAGGGAACTTAGGAAGCACTCGTCGCTATATAGCCCCTCGTCCCCGTCCCCTTTCTGGACGTAAAGGATATTGCTGGCGGCGTCTTTCCGGGTCACGTAGTAACGCCCGCCTTCCTCCCCGGAAATCCCCCCGATCCCGAGGCCGTGACGCTGCCCGAGGGTATAGAAGAACACCCCGGAGTGGCGACCGAGCTTCCTTCCGCTCTTCTCCTCGAGGATGTCCCCCTCCTTCATCGGGAGGTAATTGGCAAGGAAGGCCCGGAAGCGCCGCTCGCCGATGAAGCAGATGCCGGTCGAGCCGTGCTTTTCGGCAAGAAAAGGGAGGCCGATGTCTTTGGCTAAGGCCCGGGCCTCCTTCTTGGTAATTTCCCCCATCGGGAAGAGGGAAGGGGCAATCTGGTTTTCATGGAGGTCGAGGAGGAAATAAGTCTGGTCCTTCTCCTTGTCTTTAGGAATGGCAAGATAGCTGATCCCGCCCTTCTCGACCTTCCGGGCGTAATGGCCCATCGCAATCGACTCGAAGCCGTTTGATTTGGCGTAGTCGAGGAAAGGCCCGAACTTGATTCTCGAATTGCAAAGAATGTCGGGGTTCGGGGTAAGGCCCTTCCCGTAAAGGTCGATGAACTCCTTGAAGACCTCGTCCCAGTATTCCTTCACGTAGTCGACGCGGACGAGGGGAATCCCGAGCACTTCCGCCGCTTTCTTCGCGTCGTCGTAGTCCTTTTCCTGGGGGCACTGGGGGTCATCGACCGTCGGGTTCCCGAGGTAGTCGCCGTTGACGAGGGCGTCCCAGTTCCGCATGAAGCAGCCGGTGACCTCGTGCCCTTCTTTCTTGAGGAGGTAGGCGGCGATGGCCGAATCGACCCCGCCGGAAAAGCCGAGAAGCACCTTCATCGCTTTTCCTCCCCTCGGAGGCTCCTACTATCGAGGAGCAAGGTGAAGGGGCCATCGTTCATGAGCTCGACTTCCATATCCGCCCCGAAGATCCCTTCCTTCACTCCAAGGCCGAGGAGGGCGCCGAGGCGCTCGTCGAAGGCGTGGTAAAGCCTTTCGGCCTCATCAGCCCCGAGGGCAGTAGAAAAGGAAGGGCGGTTCCCGGCCCGGTGGAGGGAGGCCGCCAAGGTGAACTGGCTGATCGAAAGGACTTCGCCCCCGACCTCCGAAAGGGAAAGGTTCGTCTTCCCTTCCTTGTCCTCGAAGGTCCGGAGCTTGGCGATTTTGGTAGCCATCGATAAGGCATCGGCCTCGCTATCCCCCTTCTCGAAGCCGACGAGGAGGAGATAGCCCCGCCCGATGACGGCGCGGGGACTCCCCTCGCCCCGGATGGTGACGCTCGCCCGGAGGACCCGCTGGAGGACGACCTTCATGAGGCGAGGTACTCCCGGATGAGGGGCTTACTGGCCGGGCGCTTTTTAGAAACGATGTAAGCTTCTTCGATTTCCTTCAGGGCCTCGAGGGGGCTTTCCTTCGCGCTATAAGCCCGGGCGAGGACTTCGCCCGGCTTCACCTCGTCCCCGACTTTCCTTTCGAGGTAGATTCCGGCGGCGAAGTCGATCTTATCCTCCGCCCGGCTTCTCCCGGCCCCGAGGAGCATGGCCGCGTGCCCGATGGCCAAGGAATCGATTTCCGCCACAAATCCGCCCTCTTTCGCCCGAATTTCGAATTCGTGGTCCGCCTTCGGGAACTTCTCCGGGCAATCGATGTAGCTGACATCCCCGCCTTGGGCGGCGAAAAGCTCCCGGAGCTTACTGAGCCCCTGGCCGCTAGCAATGGCCCCGGCGATGAGCTTTTTCCCTTCCTCGAGGTTATTTGCGACCTTCCCTTGCTCGAGGAGGATGCCCCCGGCCGTCTCGACGAGCTCGACGAAATCGGAAGGCCCTTCTCCCCGGAGGGTGGCGATGGCCTCCTTCACCTCGAGAGAATTCCCGACGGCCCGTCCGAGGGGCTCTTCCATCCCCGAGATGATGGCTCTTACGTCCTTCCCGAGGCGGCGCCCGATCGTGATCATCAATCGCGCGAGGGCCCGGGCCGAGGGGACGTCCTTCATGAAGGCGCCCTTCCCGTACTTGACGTCGAGGAGGATGGCGTCGGACCCCGAGGCGAGCTTCTTCGACATGATCGAGCTCGCGATGAGGGGAATCGACTCGACGGTCGAGGTGACGTCGCGGAGGGCGTAAAGCTTCTTGTCGGCCGGGTCGAT
>CASFWS010000112.1 GCA_949298295.1 uncultured Bacillota bacterium
GTCATGATGTTCATCCGCCTCATTTTCCGGCCTCCATTCCTCATCTTCGGTTCCTTGATCCTCAGCTTTGTCGTCTCGCCTTTGGCCGGGATCATCTTTACCGGAGCCACCTTTTTCTCGGCCGCTATCATGGGCATCGTCATGGCCCTTTCGCCCAAGCGCTACCGGGCTATCCAATCCTCCCTCGACCGCCTCTCGACCGTTTCCGGCGATGACATTCGCGGCCGCCGGCAAATCAAAGCCTTCAACAATCAAGAGAAAGAGAAGCGGCGCTATTTGGAGGCTACCAAGGGGTATGAACGGAACTCCATGAAGATGGGGACCCTCAATTCCATCGTCAATCCCTTTACCTTCCTCTTCATCAACCTCGGCATCGTCCTCGTCGTTTGCCTCGGGGTCCCCGATAGCGGCATTGCCGGCCTAAGCCAAGGCTCGATCGCCTCTCTTATTTCCTATCTGGTTTCCTCGTTAGCCGCCCTCACGATGTGGTCGCGGCTTATCTCTTCCCTCAACAAGGCTCGGGAATCCCGCCGCCGGCTCGACGCCTTTTTCGCCATTCCCCTGCCTGAGAAGGGCGAAGCGGTTCCCGCTAAGTCCTTTGGAGAGGGTTCCGTCCTTTCCTTCCATGACGTTTCCTATGCCTATGGAGCCAAGGGCGGCGGCCGGGCCATTTCCCATCTCTCCTTTGCGCTCCCCTATGGCAAGGGAATCGGCCTCGTCGGCGGGACAGGGTCGGGAAAATCGACGTGCCTCAAGCTCTTGAGCGGGCTTTTTGCCCCGAGCGAGGGGCGGATCGATCTCGACGGGCGGACTGTTAGCGAAAATGGTCAAAAGAACCTCGATTTGCGGTCCCTTTTTACCTACGTTCCCCAAAAAATCACCCTTTTCCGGGGAACGGTTCGCGATAATCTCCGCCTCGCTAACCCGGCGGCCAGAGACGAGGAAATGCTCCTTGCCCTCGAAAAAGCGCAGGCCTTGGACTTCCTCAGGGAGAAAGGTGATCCCCTCGAGGTCGCGGTGAAGGAAGGAGGGAGCAATCTCTCGGGCGGGCAGAAGCAGCGCCTTGCCCTTGCCCGGGCCTTCTTGAGCCCGGCCCCGATTCTCGTCCTCGACGACTCTTTGAGCGCCCTCGATTACCTCACGGAAAAGAAAATCCGTGACGAGCTGCCTTCCCTTTTCCCGACCCGCTTCATCGTCTCGAGCCGCCTTTCCCTCGTCGAGGGAATGGACGAGATTCTTTTCTTCGAACGCGGGGAAATCGTTGCCCGGGGAACCCATGAGGAACTGCTTGCTTCCTGTCCCTCCTACAAGGAACTCGCGGACATCCAGAAGGGAGAAGTAGCATGAGCAGACGAGAGAAATTCGCGGCCCTTAGGGACTATCTCCGGGGCTCGAGGGGCCTTTTGACCCTCTCCCTCCTTTCGGGAACTGTCTCCACGGCGGCCAAGCTCTTGATCCCTTTCTTCGCCGGGAAGGCCATCAACGTCCTTTTCGCCGAGGGCGGAACCCCGGATATCTCCCTTTACCTCGTCCTCATGGGCGTTCTCCTCGTTCTCGGGACTGTCTTCCGCTACTTCTTCGATTATTTGACTTACCTCGTCGGCCAGCGGGTCGTCACAAAGATGCGGACGGCTGTCTTTGCCTCCTATATGGATGCCGATCTTTCCTCGCTCGACGCCCATAGCGAGGGCGATTTGACCTTGCGGCTGATGTCGGACGTCGAGAACGTCAACAACGGCCTCGTGACGGGCTTTGCCTCCCTTTACGACGGGATCATTTCCATCATTTTGACCATCGCCTTCATGATGAGCCTGAACTACATCCTTGGCCTCATTGTCGTTTTCCTGACCCCGGTCTCGCTTCTTGTTTCCCGCTTCATCTCCAAATTCAACTCGAAGCATTACAAGCGCCAAGGGAAGCAAAGCGGGGAGCTGCAGGCCTTCCTCTCCGAAACGCTCGAGGGAAGCGAGTCGGTGTACGCTCTTGGGGCCGAAGGCGAAAGGACCGAGGGCTTCGAAGGCATCAACGATGCCTATCGGGAGGCGACCTTCAAGGCCAACATGGGGGCTTCGATCATCAATCCGCTCACCCGGCTCGTGAACGCCTTCGTCAACTGCGCCGTCCTCATCGTCGGGGCCCTCTTCATTGCCGGGCACTGGGAGGTCGGGATCGTCTTCCTCGTCGGCGACCTTTCGGCTTTCCTCACCTACGCGAGCACCTATACCCAGCCCTTCAACGAAGTCTCCTCCGTCGTAAGCGAGATTTCCTATGCCGTCGCCAGCTTCGACCGCGTCCTAAAGGCCGTCGATCTTCGAAAGGAAGGGGAGACCGGGGAAGGAACAATTCCTTCCCGCGTCGCTTCTCTTTCCGCGAAGGATGTCCACTTTGCCTACGAAGACGGGAAGAAGGAGGTGATTAAGGGGGTCTCCTTCGCCCTGAAGGAGGGGCAGTCGGCTGCCCTCGTCGGGCTGACCGGGTCGGGCAAGACGACGATCATCTCCCTCCTCATGCGCTTCTACGATCCTCAGAAAGGCGGCTTTTTCCTCGATGGGGAGCCTTCCACTCGCTTCCTTAGGAAGGATCTCCGCTCGCGCTTTGGGATGGTTCTCCAGGATACCTGGATCTTTGAGGGAACGGTCCGCGAGAACATCGCCTATGGAAAAGAAGGAGCTTCCCTTGATGAGGTCAAGAAAGCGGCCGAGGAAGCCGGCGCCTCTTCCTTCATCGAGCGCCTTCCCGAGGGCTACGACACCTTGATCGGCAACGACAGCAGCCTCTCGAAGGGCGAGCGGCAGCTCCTTTCGATTGCCCGGGTCATCTTGATGGATCCGGAGGTCGTCCTCCTCGACGAGGCGACGAGCAGCATCGACGTCTTGACCGAAAAGCGCCTGAGCGCCTCCCTCGAGCGCCTCCTCCGCGGGAAGACCTCCTTGGTGGTGGCCCACCGGCTCTCGACCGTCGAGCATAGCGACCTCATCCTCGTCCTCGACGGGGGAAAGATCGTCGAAAGCGGGACCCACGCCTCCCTCCTGAAGGAAGGCGGCTTCTATGCCTCCCTTTACCAGGCCCAGTTCCAATGAAGCGCTCCCCCGAGCTCAATCACAAGATCATGTCCTCGATCCGGGGCAAGGAAACCGGCATCGAGATCCGCTTAAGGAAGGCCCTCTACCAAAAAGGGCTTCGCTACCGGAAAAACACGAAATACATCTATGGGCATCCCGACATCTCGATGAAGGGATTGAAGATCGCTATTTTCTGCGACAGCGAGTTTTGGCACGGCAAGAACTTCGAGGAAAACGAAGCCAAACTAACGACGAACCGCGATTATTGGGTCAAGAAAATCCGGCGGAACATTGAGCGCGACCGCGAGGTCGATGAGCGCTTGGCGGCCGAGGGGTATACCGTTCTCCGCTTCTGGGGCGGGGACATCGAGAAGAAGCTCGACGAGTGCGTTGCCAAAGTCCTGGCGGCGGTGGAGGAAAGGAAAACCCGCCTCCTCGTTGAGAAGGCGGGCGAACAAGATTAAGGGAAGCTCTTTGATGCGTGCCCCGAATCCTGGACACTATTATCTCTAGGCTTCTCTCAGTTCGTCAACGCGGATGCCGCCCGGTATTTGGCCGGGGGCATCCATTT
>CASFWS010000113.1 GCA_949298295.1 uncultured Bacillota bacterium
TTGAAGGTGGAGGACACGTTCACCGCGTCCTGTCCCGTCATGGCATCCACAACCAGGATGGTCTGATCTACCGTGAGGGCTTCCTTAATCTCCGCGAGCTCCTCCATCATGCCCTCATCAATGTGAAGGCGTCCCGCTGTGTCCAGGATCAGCACGTTCATATTGTTCTTGGCCGCGTGCTGCTAAGGCCGTAGTGGAAATCGTTTTTCTCTAAAGGCATATTTAGGAGCAGCAAAGAAAAAAATCTTGTCCGCTGTTTTATCGGAAGCCGGCGCGGACTGCGCCTTTCAGGCGTCCGGTGCGGACTGCGCGTTGGCAACGGGACTCGGGGAAAAGCTGGTACCTATGGAATTTCCAAAGTTGTACACGGCTTTTTGTTCGACGTCGGACGAAGCGGATTCGGGGAAAGTTTACGAAGTTTACGATATAACCGGCGGAGCAGGTGGCTCGATCGAAAAATTCAAAGAGGACCTGTTGCCTTTCAATTCGTTGGAAGTAGCCGCCGTCGCATTGAAGCCGGACATACTTTCCGCCAGGCGCGCTTTGACCGACGCCGGTTACGAAAGGGTAGTTATGACGGGGTCCGGAGCGGGATATATAGGCTTTACCGCGGACGAAGAAAGTCACCGTAAAAATTACTCCGCGTTAATAAAGATCGCTGCGGAAAGGGGATTAAATATATACGATTTTACCGAGGTAGAAAATGAGCGATAATAAAAAAGGCAAGAAATCGACTGCTGCCGAGAAAGTAAACGAATTGGATTATCCGATATATTTATTCAACGAGGGGACCAATTCGGAGGCTTTCAGGCTGATGGCGCCCGCGAATCTGGGCGGCAAATGGCGGTTCAGGGTATGGGCTCCGAACGCGAAGTCGGTATCGGTATGCGGCGATTTCAACGGCTGGGACAGGTTTAAAAATCCCATGCACCCGATAGGGGGCGGCATTTGGGAAACCGAGATAGCCGGATTGAAAAATTACGACGTTTATAAATTCAGCGTCGAGGGCGCGGACGGAGAAATTCACATGAAAGCCGATCCGTACTGTCCGCATACGGAAACTCCGCCCGGAAACGCGTCGAAGCTGTTTGACATTTCCGGCTTCGGTTGGACGGACGGCGAATATCTTGCCGCGCAGAACGGCAGGGATCGCGTTTCGGAACCTATGAATATTTACGAAGTACATTTGGGTTCGTGGGCAAGGTACGAGGACGGCAATCCGTTGTCCTACCGCGATTTGGCGGACAAATTGGTATCTTACGTAAAGGACATGGGATACACTCACGTCGAATTGATGCCGGTCACCGAACACCCGCTGGAGATGAGTTGGGGCTATCAGGTAGGCGATTTCTTTGCGCCAACGTCGCGTTTCGGAACGCCGCACGATTTCATGTATCTGGTGGACCGTTTCCATGCCGCGGGCATAGGAGTTATTTTGGATCTGGTGTTGTCGCATTTCCCGAAGGACGAGTTCGAACGGATGACGATTACTCCCGACGAGGCCTACAACTCGATTCGGAGCGGGACCCTGCTCATCGTCGTCGACGTATCGGTGCCGGAGATGACGATGGCGCCCAAACTTCTCGAAAAGGCCAAGAAGGTCATCGTCATCGACCATCACCGGCGCGGCGAGAAGTTCATCGATTCTCCCGTTTTGGCCTATGTCGAGCCTTCGGCTGCCTCGGCTAGCGAACTAATCGCCGAGATGGTCCGCTATGCTACGGCCAATCCGCCGATTACCATCAAGCCCTCTTATGCGACGATCATGCTCTCGGGCATCTTCCTCGATTCCAATTTCTTCAAGGCCAAGGCAACGGGGCGAAGGACCTTCGAGGCTTGCGAGATCCTCAAGGAGAACGGCGCCGACAACTCGGTGGCCAACGACTACCTCAAGGACGACTATGCCGAGTACACCCTCATCAATTCGATTGCCGCGACGATCGAGACGCCGAAGACCGGGGTTTGCTATTGCTATAGCGACGATAGCAAGCTCATCGAGCGGGCCACCCTTTCCAAAGTCGCCAATACCCTCATGCAGGTGAAGGGCATCCAAGCCTGCTTCGTCATCGGGAAGACGGACGACAAGACGATCCGGGTGAGCGCGAGGAGCGACGGGACGATCAATGTTCAGCTTCTTTGCGAGCGCATGGGGGGCGGTGGGCACTTCACGATGGCCGCGGCCTCTTTCAAGGGAGCGACGGTCGAACGGGTCATCAATACCCTCAAAGTCACGTTGGACGATTATCTCGAACTGGCCACCGCGGCCAATCCGAGGAAAGGAGAATAGGACATGGAAGTCATTTTGCTAGCCGATGTCAAAAACGTCGGGAAGAAGGGAGAGACCGTCAAAGTCTCGGACGGCTATGGAAACAATTTCCTCGTGAAAAGGGGACTGGCCGTCATTTCGACGAAGGGCAGCCAAGCCCAGCTCCAGGTCGATAACGCCAAGGAACTTGAGCGCCAGAAGGCCCTCAAGGCCGAAGCGGAGGAACTGGCTAAGCGCCTTGAGCATATCAACGTCGAGTTCACCGGCAAGGTTGGAAGCGACGGCCGGATGTTCGGCAGCATTTCCCCGAAGGAAATCGTCTCGGGCCTCAAGGAACAATGGGGGATCGAGGTCGATAAGCGGAAGTTCATCGACAAGTACCCGGCCAACGCCCTTGGCTATACCCGCCTTCAAATCGAACTCTACAAGGGCGTTTGCGGCCAAGTCATCGGAACGGTGAACGTCCACATCTCCGAGGAGAAGAAATGAGCAAGCTCTACCTAAAGGTAGGAAACGTCGAAGCTGAGCGCTCCGTTTTGGGCGCCATGCTCATGGATCCCGGCGCGGCCTCCTATGGGCTCGGAGCCTTGACGGTCGATGCTTTTTCTGATCTCGATGCCCGGAACAAACTGGTCTTCCAAGCCATGGTCGACCTCGCTGACCAAGGTAAGCCGATCGACCCACAGATGGTCACCGACCGCCTCATCAATGCCAAGACTTACGAAGATGCCGGCGGGGCCGAATATCTTCAGGAGCTCCTCAATAGCCTCATCAATCCCGACAACGTCGAACATTACGTCCGGGTCATCCGCGACCAAGCCCTCCTCCGGGACTACCTCAAGGAGATGGACGATATCGAGCGCGACTTCCAAGAGGGCTCTTACGAGGACATCGGCACCTTCATTTCAACCTCGACGGACCGCCTCGACCGGATTTCCAGCAAGCGCCAGGTCGGGCAATTCCTCGATGCCGCGACGGTGGCCGAGATCGTGCGCAACCAGATTGACCAGGAATCGAAGTATGCCAACCGTTACCTGACGGGAATCGACACCGGTTTCAAGCGGCTGAACAAAATCATCCACGGTTGGCAAAAGAACTCCCTCGTCATTTTGGCAGCTCGGCCTTCGGTTGGCAAAACGGCTCTGGCCATCAATTTCGCCTACAATGCTGCGACCTATAGCCGGGGAGGACCGGTGGCTTTCTTCTCTTGCGAGATGGACAACGCCTCGATCATGAAGCGGCTTCTTTCGGCCGTGAGCAACGTCGAAGCCGACCACCTTCAGACCGGCGATCTGGACGACCGGGACCGCGAGAAGATCAATTCCGGCATCGAACTCATCAAGAAGACCGACCTCTATTTC
>CASFWS010000114.1 GCA_949298295.1 uncultured Bacillota bacterium
TAAATAACATCCTCCGCCTCATCTATTCGCGCCTCGGGAGCCATCGCTGCCCCAACGGGCACCTTTGCCCGCCTTCGCGGGACGTCGCTCTCATGAAGGCGAGTGTCTGCCCGACCTGCGGGGCTTCCTTCTACGGCCCCGGGGCCGAGGAACTTTCCTTCAATTCCTCCGGCGCCTGCCCCTCTTGCGGCGGCACCGGCTTCAAGCTGACGGTCGACCGCGCGAGCCTCGTCCCTGACGAGAATTTGACTCTCGAAGAAGGGGCGGTCGCTCCCTGGAACTCCCTCATGTGGACCCTCATGGTCGACGTGGCCAAGGCCATGGGCGTCAGAACCAACGTCCCCTTCAAGGATCTCACCCCGGAAGAGAAGGCCATCGTCTACGACGGGCCGATGGAAAAGAAGCACATCCTCTACCGGAGCAAGAAGACCGAGGAGTTCGCCGAGCTCGACTTCACCTACTACTCGGCCGTCAATACCGTCCTCAACGCCCTCTCCAAAGCCAAGGACGAGAAGGGAATGAAGAGGGTCAGCCGGTTTCTCAAGGAAGAGCCCTGCCCCGATTGCCATGGGACGAGGCTCTCCGATAAGGCCCGTTCCTCCCTGGTTCGGGGGCTTTCCCTCGACCAGGCGGGCGAAATGCCATTAAGCGAACTCGTGCCTTGGGTCGGGGGCATCCCCGCGACCATGCCGGGCGACGTGCTCGAGATGGCGAATGGGCTGGTCAAGGAATTCACGCGGATGGCCAAGCGTCTCGTCGACCTTGGGCTCGACTATCTTTCCCTGTCCCGTTCCGGGAGCACCCTCTCGACTGGGGAACGCCAGCGGGTCGAATTGGCCCGGGCCGTCCGCAGCGAGACGACCGGGGTCCTCTACGTCCTCGACGAGCCATCGATCGGCCTCCACCCTCATAACGTCGACGGGCTCCTCGGCGTCTTCGACGATCTTCTCTCCCAAGGCAACTCGATCGTCATGGTCGACCATGACGAACGGATACTTTCCCATTCCGACCACCTCATCGAGTTGGGCCCGAAGGCCGGGGCGGAGGGCGGCAGGATCATCAGCCAAGGAACGGTCGAGGAAGTAAGCAAGGACCCCAATTCCCTCATCGGCCCCTTCCTGAGCGGTCAGGAAAAGGTCCGCGTCCGGCCGAAGATCGCCCCCGAGGCCCTTTTCGAGCGCGGCGAGATCGCCCTGAAGACGGGCCCAATCCATACCGTCCATCCCTTGGACATCCGCTTTCCCCGGGGGCGCCTTGTCGCCGTGACCGGGGTGTCCGGCTCCGGTAAGACGACGATGGTTCTCGAATCGTTGGTGCCCTCTTTGCGGGCGAAAATCGCCCATGAAGTGCTTCCCGGCCACGTCCGGGAACTCAAGGCCGAGGGCATTGAGCGCCTGGCCCTCATCGACGCCACCCCGATCGGGGCCAACGTCCGCTCGACGGTCGCCACCTATAGCGGGGTCCTCGACGACCTCCGGAGCGCCTACGCTTGGACCCCGGCGGCCAAGGCGAAGGGACTGAAGGCCGGGGATTTCTCCTACAACAGCGGCTCCCTCCGCTGCGAAGAATGCGACGGGACGGGGAGCATCACCCTCGACGTCCAGTTCCTCCCCGACATGGAAATCGCCTGCCCCCATTGCCACGGCCGCCGCTACAAGGAAGAGGCTTCTGCCATCAAGTGGCCGGACGAAGATGGGCTCTCGATCGTCGAGATGATGGCCCTTACCGTCGACGAGGCCCTCGAGAAGACGAAGGGGTTAAAGAAAGCCCACGCCAAGCTCGAGGTGCTCTCGCAGCTCGGGCTTGGCTATCTCACCCTCGGGGAGGCGACGCCCTCCCTTTCCGGCGGGGAGGCCCAGCGCCTGAAGCTGGCTTTCGAGATGGGAAGGGCCCAAGGCGACGCCCTCTTCGTCTTTGACGAGCCGACGATCGGCCTCCATCCCCTCGACGTCCGCCTTCTCCTTTCGGTCTTCGATGCCCTCCTCGCGCAAGGAGCCTCGATCCTCGTCATCGAGCACGACCTCGACTTCATCGCCAATTGCGATTACGTCATCGACCTCGGCCCCGGCGGCGGGGAAAAGGGCGGCCGCCTCGTCTACCAAGGGCCGACCGCCGGGCTCATGAACTCCCCGGAAAGCCTAACCGGCCCCTACCTCAAGGGTGTTCTCGACTAAGGGACGGGCTTCCCTTTGGGGAAGCCGTTTGATTAAAGGGTCATTTGTTTCATTTTTCCGGGAGTATCTCCCTTTTTCGGTCCGAAAAGGAAAATTAAAATTGAAAATGTCCGCAAAAGGGCCTTTAGTGTTCGGGAAAGGAGCTTAATCCATACCATGAAAAAGAACTTTGGCGCGGCCTTCGTCCTCGCGGCGGCCGTGCTCTTAGCTTCCTGCGGAGATCCATCCGGCTCGTCGTCGAGCGGAACCTCCTCCGAGGAAGCTTCCTCATCCAACCCATCGTCCTCGAGCGAGAGCTCGTCCTCTTCCGAATCGAGCAGTTCCTCCGAACCGGTCGCCGACGTAACCGGCACCGGGACGGAAGAGGACCCCTACCTCGTCTATACCCCCGAGGGGCTCGAGGCCATCCGCGAAGACATCGTGGACGTCGAGACGGTCACCTACGTCGAGCTTCGGGCCGACCTTGACCTGAGCGGCAAGGAATGGGCGCCGCTCGGGAGCTTCGAGGCAGCCGCCAACGTCGCCTTCGACGGAAACGGCCACACGGTCGAAGGGCTCGCCATCACCTCCTCGGAAAGCGAGGCCGAAGATCTCCCCCTCGGCTTCTTCGGGGCGGCGACCGGGACCATTCGGAACCTCGTCGTCGAAGGCGAGATCGCCCTCAACCCCTTGGCCGCCTCGACCTATGCCGGCCTCGTCGCCGGCTACGGCTCGAACCTCTACCTCGAAAACGTCCATAGTGCGGGAACGATTTCCCTAAGGACCCTCGGCTCGAGGCAGGCCCTCTACGCCGGGGGCATCGTCGGTTTTGCCGGGGCCCTCAACAGCTATTACGTCGATATCATCGGCTCTTCCTCCACCGCCTCGGTGAGCGCTAGGAGCGAATACGTCGGCTATGCCGGCGGGATCGCCGGGGCCCTTTCGACCTCTTCCTACGCGATCGGCCTCTCGGCCATCAATTCCTGCGTCTATAGCGACGGCTCGGTCCTCGCCTCGACGGCCGCCGGCGGGATCGTCGGCTCGACCCTCTACTACGCCTCGGTCGTCAACTCGATCTCCGATGCCGCCTCGGTTAAAGTCGACGGGGAATATTACGGAAGCTCGGCCGCCGGCGGGATCGTCGGCTCGAGCTACTACGAGAACGCCTTCCTCTTCAATATCGTGAAGACCTCCGAAATCAGCGGGATCGAGGGTTCGACTACCGATACGGTCGCCGGCGAGCTCATGGAGGCCGGCTACGCCTCCGGGGCCGATCTCCTCGGGGCCCTTTCTTACGGTAACCTCGGCCCCTCCGACGCCTACACGGAGGAAGACCTCCTCGCCATCGGCTTCGGGGCCTCCTACGACCTCCACGGAAGCGACCTCCCGACCCTGAAGGAGGATTTCTCGATTGCGGGCGAAGGAACCATCACCGTCCATTCCAACGACGGGAC
>CASFWS010000115.1 GCA_949298295.1 uncultured Bacillota bacterium
CGGCATCACGGCCACGGCCGGCATAAGCGAAAACATGTTCCTTGCCAAATGTGCGCTCGACAAAGAAGGGAAGAAGCGGCCGCCCTATCTCGCCAACTGGGACCAGGAGGAGGGCCGATCACGCCTCCGGAACATCTATCCCCTCAATGAAATCTGGGGAATCGCCGGCGGCATCAGCGAACGCCTCCACCGCCGCGGCATCCGTTCCATAAGCGACTTAGCGAGTTCCTCGCCCGACATGCTAAAGAAAGAGTTCGGCATCATGGGCGAGCAGCTTTTCGACATGTCCAACGGCATCGACCGGAGCCGGATGAACGAAAACTACGAGCCCGTCAATCCCTCGCTCACCTTGGGGCAAACCCTCAACCGCGACTACCGGGGGGCGGAGATTTCCCTCCTTGTCCGGGAAATGGGAGAAGAGCTGGCCGTCCGTCTCCGGGCTCAGGAAAAGCTCTCGGGAAAGGTTTCCCTCATGCTTGGCTATAGCGACGGCCTCCGCCCTTTCAGCCGCCAGCGGACGCTCGTCTCGCCGACCGACGATACCGCGACGCTTGTCTCGAATCTCCTTTTCCTTCTTCGCGATGCCAACGGGCGCCTGCCCATCCGGTCGCTCTCGATAGCCTATGGGAAGCTCGTCGAGCCCGACTACGAGCAGTTGTCCCTCTTCGAAGACCCGGAGGAAAAAGACAGGCGGCGGAGGCTGGCCCGGGCTACCGATGCCATCCATTCTCTTTTCGGGCGCGACTCCCTCATTCCTTGCTCGGCGCTTACCAAGGCCTCGACCCTCAAGATGCGCCACGGGCAAATCGGAGGCCATAAGCAATGAGCGACCGCGGCATGAAGAAGTGGCTTCCTTATAAGTCGCTCACCGAACAAGGCAGCTACCTAAGCGAAATCATCGCCCGCAAATCGATTGAGGAACGGCCGATTCCCCTAGAAGACGAAGCCAGGAAGATCGATTCTTTCTTGCGGAGCTACGAGGGAGGCGAAATCGAGCTCCGCTATTTTGCCTCCGGCCACGTCCACTCCTGCAAGGGCGTCCCAACCAAGATCGATTTCCGCACGAAGCGGCTTGTTTTCCCTTCTTTCGAGATCCCTTTTTCCTCCATCGTCGAAATAATCGCCGAGGAAGATTTTGACATTCCCCAATAAAAAGCCCGCCTTCCTTCTTAATAGGTTGAATCCCGCAATTGCTCGGGGTTCAAGGAAGGCCCCCATCATATAGCCCCCCCAGGGGGCCTTCTAATTATTTAAGGGGTATAATCGGGACATGAACGAAGAGCGGCTCGAAAAGGCGATGGTCGCCTTGCAGAAAGGCGACGGGAACGCCCTCGCGGAGATCTACCAGATCACCAGCAAGGGGGTTTTCACTTTCGTTTTGCCGATCCTTCGCGATTACCAACTTGCCGAAGACGTCATGCAGGACACCTACGTCAGCTGCTACGAGAACATCGCCAGTTACCGTCCGGGCACCAACCCACGGAACTGGCTGTTGACGATTGCCAAGAACACGGCTCTTTCGAAGCTAAGAAAACGGAACAAGGAACTTTCCTTCGACTTCGACAGCGAGCCCAATGCCGGAGGCGTCTACTACCTCGGGGAAATCGATAGCCCGACGATTACCTTGGCCAACAAAGTCCTGGCCGAAGACGAATTCAACATCGTCATGATGTACGCTATCGGCGGTTACAAGCACAAGGAAATCGCCGAATTCCTCCACATGCCTTTGGGCACCGTCACCTGGAAATACGCGACGGCTCTCAAGAAGCTCAGGAAGGCGCTGGCCGATGAAGAAAGTAAATACGCGCTCAAGAGGCAGCTCCAAAGCAACTAGCCGGAGCGCCGCCCTCGAGGCGCGCGCCAAACTCGAAAGGGAACAGGAAGAAGAGGTTCTTTCGCTTCTTAGGAAAGAAGCCGAGGCCTTCGTCCCCAACGTTTACCCTTCCGTCAAGAAGAAGGCCGGGCTTCTGGCTCCCATCGAGACGCGAGAAGAGCTTTCGCTTACGGAAATCCTCGGAAACGAGGGAAACAAAATGGTTCCCGACCTCGAAAAGCTCATCTACCAAAAGACGGGCGCAAGGAAAAGCTTCCGCCTCGGAAACCATCTCAGCTTCCGCCGAACGGCGACTGCCATCGGCACTTGCCTGTCATCGGCTTTCATCTTTGGGGCCGTGGTCGCCGCAACCAGCGCTTTGCCTGGAGGCTCCGATGCCCCCGGCGCCTTGATCCGCCTCTCGATTGCCCCGGCATCGAGCCAGAATGCTGAAAAAGGCCCTAACGAAGGGCCAGTCAATCCCTATAAGCCGGAATTCCTCTTGGTCCCGACTTCCGATGCCGAGGTCTACCAAGGCGGTTTCAGCCCGATGAACTTAAGCGCCACCTATGTCGTGGATGGGCTCGGAAGCTCTAAAAAAGACCGTTTCTCCGTCGAGGAAGTGTTCTCGGCCATCTTCGAAGGCTCCTACGAAAGCGGCTACATCGAAGCCAAGACGCCGGCCTCCTACAATGTCATCGAAATTTCGATCGTCACCGACCAAAGCGATTTCGAGGACCTCTACGTGAAGACGGCTGAAGCAGCCCTCCGCAAGAGCCTTTGCGAAAAGCGGATCTATGCCAAGCTGGAATTC
The DNA here is from genome assembly GCA_949298295.1 of uncultured Bacillota bacterium. Classification (GTDB taxonomy): domain Bacteria; phylum Bacillota_I; class Bacilli_A; order RFN20; family CAG-826; genus UBA4951. Next base: position 2,628 of record CASFWS010000115.1, read on the forward strand.
ACTTGCGACCTCCTCGAACCCTCGATATCGGAAATGAACTATGCGGAAGCGGCCGATGTCTTCTCCGTTTACGAACTGCTCAACCGGAAGGTGAACTACGGCGCCCTCCTTCATGAGTCGGCCTCCGTCATCGAGGCGCTCAAAGAAGTCGGTAGCGCCATGGCCGCGGCTCCCCTAAGCGATGCGGCCCGCCTTTCGATCGGACGCGGCCTTTCCATTTCCTACGCGGTCTATTCCCAAGGCGGAAACTGCCTCCTGACCGCCGATGAAATCGAGCAGCTGAAGGAAAAACTCCTCGCCATGCGGGAAGAGATTCCATGGGACGTCAACCCCTCCCTCCTTGACGAAGACCCCTACTACCTCCTCAATAATCCCGATTATTGCGAAGGCCTGACGGGCGAGGCCAAGGAAGTATCCGAGTTTTTCTTCGACATCCAAAAAGCCATCATCGACTTCGCCGGCTCAAGCAAGGAAAACTACCTCGGCTTCCTTTCGATGACGAGCGCCTTCCTCAACAAGATGGCTTCGCGACCGGGCTCTTGCCCCGATCCTTACGGCTATCCCTACGACCCCGGCGGCCACACCCCCGGAACCGGGCCGAACTCGGCTAACTGGGGGGAGGGCGAAATCGTTCTTGCCTGAGATAAGAGCCATCAACGTAAGCCCTTATTGCAAGGGCTTTTTTGATATTTCACCTAAAAATTGGCCGCAAAACGGCCTTCAAAACAAAAAAGGGGTCGAAGCCCCTTCTTGTCCTAAGCAACAATCAAAGCGCCCAAGTGCCGTTTTCGAAAACGGTAACCTCGCTTCCGTCTGCCCGGGTCCCGACGATCTTGAGGTCGCGGGTTCCGATCATGAAATCGACGTGAGAAGCCGAATAGTTGATTCCTCTTTCGACAAGCTCATCGTTGGTGTATTTCTCGAAGTCGGGATAGAGGTTG
>CASFWS010000116.1 GCA_949298295.1 uncultured Bacillota bacterium
CATGCTCCGGACGCTGGCTCCGGCGATCTTAATGGAAGAGGATTTCCAAGCGAACTCGTCGCCCTCGATGACGACGTTTGAAAGGGCGATGCCCCGACATTCCCGGAGGAATTTGACCGAGAGGATCTTCGTCTCGAAGAAGCCGACGTCCTCGGCATACCAAAGGGCCGCCCGGGCAAGGTCGGTAAGCTCGCTTTCCCGGACCGTCCCTCCCTTGAGGTGCCAAAGCGGGTAGCGGAGGGCAAAGCGGCACTTTTCGATAAGGAGGTTCCTCCCCTCCTTGAGAGGCGATTCCCCATCGGCCGGCCCTTCGAAGAAGCAACCCCGCACGGTAGCGTCCTTGAGCCCGTAAAGGGAGCGCTCGTTCTCGAATGTTTTTCCTTCGATGATCTTTTCCATAAGCGAATGAATATTACAACCTCTGTCAAGTTTCCTTTGTCTTCGTGGTTTTGAGTGCTACAATACGGCGCGCCGGATCATTGGTGTAGCGGCCTAACATGCCTCCCTGTCACGGAGGAGACCACGGGTTCGAATCCCGTATGATCCGCCAATCGACGCAGGTGTAGTTCAGTGGAAGAACACCACCCTTCCAAGGTGGCTATACGGGTTCGATTCCCGCCACCTGCTCCATCGAAGGCGCATCCCCGGTTCGGCCGGGTTTTATTTTGGCGCAAAAGGCATGTTCCTTCAGCAAGTATGCTCTCGGGGCATGGCAAGCATGAGGAGAGAAAAGATGAACAAGGAAATACTCTTCGCCACCCATAACCGCGGAAAGCTCGAGGAAGCCCGGAGTTATCTCTCGCCCCTCGGCTACCTTGTCTATGGCCTCGACGACCTCTACTTGACTGAGGAAGTCCGGGAAGACGGGGAAAGCTACGAAGAGAACGCCTATTTGAAGGCCAAGGCCTTTTCGCATCTCCCCTTTCCGGTCTTTTCCGACGACTCGGGGCTCGAGGTCGAGGCCCTCGGAGGGCAGCCCGGGCTTCATACCGCCCGCTTCGCCGCGGAGAAGGGCGGATATAGGGAAGCAATGGCCGCCTTGGCGAAAGAAGTCGGGAACAATCCCGGGGCCCGATACGTCTGCACCATCTGCCTCATCGAGAAGGAAGGGGGAAAGCCGCTTTTCTTCACCGGCATCTGCGAAGGCGAAATCCTTCAGGAACCGGTCGGGGACCAGGGTTTCGGCTTCGATCCCGCCTTCAAGTCGGCGGAAGGGGTCTATTTCGGACTAGCGAGCCAAGAGGAAAAGGCCCGGGTCTCCCACCGGGGCCGGGCTCTTCTAAGGCTCGCGACCTACCTAGCCATCTAAAGCCCGAGGACCGGGAGCAGGACAAAGGAAAGATAGAGAAGAAACTGGGCCAGGAGGTAAGGGACCATAATGTAGAAGTCCCTCCTTTTGATATCCTTCCGGAAAAGGGTGTAGGCATTGAGCCCGTCGCTTAGAGCAAATAGGATCGCACCGAGCAAGCCGGTGACCGTTTCCGCCAAAGAAAAGGGGGTTTTGCTGTCGAAAAGGCGCAAGAAGAAGAAAAAGAAGAGGCCGGTGACAAAGGCAAAGTAGATCGATCCGGCGACCGTGATCGTCCGGTTTTTCCTAGTGAAAAGATACATCGGGTAGGCGATGAACAATGCGGTAAGCGGAAGGTAGAGGAGGCCCCACGGGAAGAAGGAGGCGTAATCCGGGAAGAAGGCCCCGATGGCCACGATGAAGGCCACGTGGGCCAAGAAGAAAGCCAATATGCCGAGGAGGAGGAAGACGTTCCCCTGCCTCTTGTAGAGGAAAAGGAAATCCCCGGCAATCGATAGGAGGAAGCCGAGGACCGCCGGTAGGAAAAGGATCGAATACCCGGCCATTAGGAAAAGGGCGGAAAACGAAAGGAACAGCAAGGGGGCGATTTTTGTCAGCCGCCTTCCGCTTTCGCTTTCTCGGTAAACGAAATAGAGATGGACGAGGGAAGCGAGGAAGAAGAGCCCGAGGGCGATCATCGCCAGGACGAAAAGAGTCAGCTGGGCCGCTTCGATCGTTATCCCGGGCGGAATCAATCGCCGCCCTCCTTCCTTTTGCCCTCAAGCCGGGCAAGCGCTTCGTGGCCTTTGGCCTTGAGTTCGGCCATGTGTTCCTCAATGGCTTCGAAGAACTTGTTTTCCTTGTTCATGAAGGGGAAAAGGAAGGACTGCTTTTTCTTGAGTTTCTGATAGTAATCCCGAAGGACGAGCTTGGCCTTTTCCCAAGAAGCGACGAAGCGGGGATCCTTGATGGCCGCACGGAGCTTGGAGAGGACATGCATCGAATAGCCGAAATCGCAAAGAAGGAGACCCGTCGCCAGCCCGATTGGATAAGAAAGGACAGTCCAATGGTCCATGAAGAAAGTGCCCACGACGATGAAAGGCTCGCCGAGAAGAAGGACGTAGAGGGCCGCCCCAACGAGCCAGAAGAAGGAGAAAAGGGGACAAATGAGGCCCATGAAGTTGCCCGGTTGCTTGCTATAGTCCCAAAGGCGGACCTTCATCCCCTTGACGAAGACAAGGCCGGCGATGAGCTCGATGATGGTCAGGGCAAGGCCGAGGACGAAGATCTCGATTAGGAGATTGAGCCACTCCATCCCCGAGATGCTTTGCCACGGAATGAAGGCGTCGAAGGCATAAAGGATGGCGAAGCCGAACCCATATAAAGGAATGAAAGGACCGGCCAGGAACCCGGGCTTCACCCACCGCTTCTGGGAGACGAAGCGGCGGAAGAAAAGCTCGAGCACGAAGCCGAAAAGCCCGCCTATGAAGAAGAAAGTCAACAACGAAACGAATATGTCCATGGCTAATTTTACCACGGGGTCATGCGACAGGCCATCGACCCTTTTTCCGCGGTAGGCGTGGAAAGATTGGGGAAACATTTATAAAATCGAAGGATGAACAACACCGAGCACGCTTTTGAAGGGGTCGAAAGCCTCGAGGAACTTTTGGAAGGTTGGGACCACATCCGCAGCAACCGGAAGATGCTCCGCGGACCCCTTATCCTCCCGAACTATTACATGGAAATCGACGGCGAAAGGTCAATTGCCGAAACCCTCGCCCGCCTGGTCGACAACCTTTCAAGGGACACCGTCCTCATGTCCTTCCAAGGCCGGGTCAAGAGCTTTGCCTATTACCTGCCCTACACCGCTCCCTCTTCCGAGGACTTCCCCGGGCTCAAGACCTTCGACACGATATACAAAAGGAACCTCTGCCGCTTCGGGATGCCTTTTGAGGGAGTCATCGCCGTCGACATTACCGAATGGGTCCTACAGAAGGCCACCAAGCACGAAAAATTTCTCGCCTTCCTCGCCTATCTTGCGACCCTCGATGAGAAAAGCCTCATCATCTTCGTCTCGACGGCCCACCAGAAACTCTATAACGACGAGGCCTACGCGACGATTGCCGCCCGGATGCGGCTCCGCTACGTCGACGTCGGGGAGGGCGACGAAG
>CASFWS010000117.1 GCA_949298295.1 uncultured Bacillota bacterium
AAGGTCAACCTCCTCAACGCCAAGGAAGAGATCGACCTTGCCAAGCGGATCGCCGCCGGCGACAAGGCGGCCAAGGACCAGCTGATCACCGCCAACCTCCGCCTCGTCATCGCCATCGCCAAGCACTACGTCGGGCGCGGCATGCATTTCCTCGACCTCATCCAGGAGGGGAACATGGGCCTCATCAAGGCCGTCGAGAAGTTCGACTACACGAAAGGCTTCAAGTTCTCGACCTACGCCACTTGGTGGATCCGGCAAGCCATTACCCGGGCCATCGCCGACCAAGCCCGGACGATCCGCATTCCCGTCCACATGGTCGAGACGATCAACAAGATGACGCGGACCCAGCGGGCCCTCGTCCAGGAGCTCGGTCGCGAGCCGACGGCCGAGGAGATTTCCGAGAAGATGGGCGGAAGCCTCACCCCGGAGAAAATCCGCGAGATTCAGCGCATCGCCCTCGAGCCGGTCTCCTTCGAGACCCCGATCGGCGAGGAAGACGACTCCCATCTCGGCGACTTCATCGAGGACAAGGAAACCCAATCTCCCGAGGAGTACGCGACCAAGTCGCTTCTCAAGGACGAGCTTTACGAGATCATGAAGGACCTCACCGACCGCGAGGAGCGGGTGCTCCGCCTTCGCTACGGGCTCGACGACAATAGGCCCCGGACCCTCGAGGAAGTGGGCAAGGAATTCAACGTCACCCGCGAGCGGATCCGCCAAATCGAGGCCAAGGCCATCCGGAAGCTCCGCCATCCCAACCGCGCCAAGCGGCTCGGCGACTACCGGGACGCCATCTACAGTTCCGGCCCCGACGCCAATCCGAAAGGGAACAAGTAATGAGGGCGGGGGAGGTAGCGCCTCCCTCGCCTTTTCCGGCTTCGAGCCGGTCTACGAAAGGAGGAAAGGACATGAATCTCTCGCGGCGTCTATCGACCCTTCTCGAACTTCTTCCGCCCGTCCCTTTCCTTGCCGACGTCGGAAGCGACCACGCTTATCTCCCGGCTGCCGCCATCCTCTCCGGGAAGGCCCTTTCCGCCCAGGCCATCGATAACAAGGAAGGGCCCTTTGCCCGGATGGAGAAAACCCGGGCCGCTCTCGGCCTCGAAGGAAGGCTCTTCCTCTCCCTTTCTAGCGGCCTCGACGATCTCGACCCCCGGGCGAGGGCCCTCGTCCTCGCCGGGATGGGCGGGGAACTCATTTCCTCGATCCTAACGAAGGGCCGGGAAAAGCTTTCCCCGGTCGATACCTTGCTCCTCGACGCCCATAGCGAGCGGGAGCTCCTCCAAAAGACGCTCCTTGGCCTCGGCTATCGGCCCGAGGAGGGGCGCTTCATCGAGGAAGGCGGGAAGTTCTATTCCCTCGAGCGCTGGTCGAAAGGTCCCTACGAAGGCACCCTTAGCCCCTTCGAGGAACGCTACGGCCTTTTGCCTTCCGCCGGGCGCGAGGAAGCCTTCCTTGCCTTCCTTCGTATCGAGAAGGCCCGCTCCCAGGCAATGGCCGCCAATCCCTCCCTCCCGGAAGGGCGGAGGAAGCAAGCGGAGGAAAACCTCCGCCTCATCGAGGAGTACCTGCATGAAAACCCGTAAGCTGATCAGCCGCCTCTACCAGATCTTCCCCCGGAGCCTTGCCGAGCCCTGGGACCACGTCGGATCGATGATCGGGCCGGTCCCGGAGGAAACGACGCGGGTCGCCTTGGCCCTCGACCTCGATGCGACGAGCCTTCGCCTGTCCGCCGAAAAGGGGGCCGGCCTTATCATCACCCACCATCCGGTGTTCTTCGGCCCCCGGGCCAAAGTCCTCCTCGAAAACGAGGAGCGGCGTTCCCTTTATGAGGAAGCCCGGCGGCTTGGCATTGCCGTTTATAGCTTCCACACGAACTTCGACGCGAAGTTCCCCGAAGGGATGAATGCCGCCTTGGCTTCCCGCCTCGGCCTTCTCGACGTTGCCCCCTTTCCGAGCGCCCCGCTGGCCGTCGGCGGCCGCCTCAAGGAAAAGATGGGCGTCGAGGCCTTTGCTTCCTACGCTCGCGAGCGCCTCGGGGCCGACTATGGGCTTCTCCTGCCTTACGGAAGCAAGGAAATCGAGACGGTGGCCATCGTCGGGGGCGGGGGCTCCTCCTTTTGGATGGAAGCCCGTCTCGAAGGCTACGACATCTACGTTTCCGGCGACGCTCCGCACCATACGCGTAGAGATATCGCCAACGCTGGGTACAACTATTTGGATTTGCCCCACGAAATCGAGGGAATCTTCGTTGAAAGAATGACTGAAATACTACTGAATATCGACCAAACCCTTACTATCGTCCCCATCCTTCACGAAGGACAGCCCCTTCTTGTCAAATAGCTTGGAGGACCTCGACGACCGAATCGATTTCGGCCTCGTCGGTGCTGGCGGCCCCGATGACGGCCGCCTTTTTCTTTCCCCTTAGGGCCGAAGGGTCGATCTCTTTTCCCGAGCGGACGAGGAGAGCGTCCCTTTTCTTGCTCGCCAAGCGGAAGAGGGCCCGGGCGTTGGCCGAGGTCGGGGAACCGACGACGACGAGAAGGTCGAAGGAAGAATCGAGGCCTTCGACGGCGGCTTGCCGTTCCTCGGTCGCCCGGCAGGGCCCTCGGCAGAGCCTTGCCTCCGGGTAAGCCTCTTTAATGGCCGCCGCGGCCTTTTTTATGTCCGTGCCCGAAAGGGTCGTCTGGACGAAGATGAGGGGGTCTTTGAGCCCGGCGGGAACGAGGAAGGGGCGGGAGGGGTCGACGAGGGTCGCCCGGCCGCGGGCGAAGGAGACGGCAGCCATTGCCTCCTCGTGGCCTTCTTGGCCGAGGTAGACGATGTCGTGGTTGCGGCTTGAAGCGGCGATGGCCTCTTCGTTAGCCTTCACGAAGGGGCAGGTGGCGTCGATGACCTCGAAGCCGGCATCGCGGAGGGAGGCTTCGAGGGAAGAAGGGTGGCCATGGGCCGAAAGGACGACCGGGAAGGAAGGGTCGTTGGCCGATGGGTTTTCCCTATCGAAGGGGATAAGCCCCTCCTTTTCGAGGCGGGCGGCGACCTCTTCGTTATGGACGAGCGGCGAGTAGGCGTAGGCCCGGCCGCGGGAAGAGAGAGCGGAACGGGCCCTTGCAATGGCGAGGCGGACCCCGGCGCAGAAGCCGCCGGCCGCTAGCTTGAGCGTTTCCATGCCCCGATTATCGCCCGGGGCCGCCCTTAAGGAAAGGGAGGTTTTCGGGTATACTACCGGCGATATGAGCTTTGCCCGTTTTTCCATCGATAAGCGCCTTGTCGGCGCCCTTGAAAGCCTCGGCTACAAGGAGCCGAGCCCCATCCAGGAAAAAGTCATCCCCGGCGCCCTCCGCGGGGAGTCGATGCTCGTCCAGGCCCCGACCGGGAGCGGGAAGACGCATTCCTTCCTTGTCCCGATCATCGCCCGGACCGACTTCGATGATCTTTTCCTTCGGATCC